>DATNCR010000277.1:0-7169 GCA_035607135.1 Nitrospiraceae bacterium | reverse complement strand
ATAGGTCACGATTTTCAACGTAACGTCGAGATTGGCCGGATTGTCATATTTTGGTTTCAGTTGCAGATGGTGCACTTGAACGTCGTAAGGCGCCCGCTCGATGGCCACGAGTAGCGCAAGGATTTGCGGAAGCGAGACACCGTCGAGCCGAAGATCGACAGCGGTTTCCTGATAACCCTGCACGACCATAGGAGCATGTGGCTGCATGCCGCCGATCCGATCGCGAATTTGTGCCGTCGTGGTCGCTTCTTCCATGAAGGCCAGCAGAGAAAACTGAGCCGGCGGGTTCGGCATGCGCTCTTCGAGTTTGGCAATGCGGGCCTGCTTGGCCACGTACTCTTGCGCCACGAGCATAAGCTCCTGGCTGTCTTTTGCTTTTCGGCGCGCTTGTCGATCGAGTTTGTCGATTGTGTCCATGAGTGGATCGATGATCAGCATGAAGACGAGCGCGGCGGCAACAGCAGTCACGCCGGTGGCCACGATGATGCGCTCGCGTTGTGAGAAATGATTCCACCGTTCTTTTAGCATCTGCATCATGGCCGTTGCACCGTATAGGTCAGGCGAAATACGACTTGGTTCTGCACGGCTCCGACCCGCGTATCACTAATGGTGACGTCTTGGAATGACTCCGTCGCCACAAAGGCCTGCTTGATCTTCTCGACCGCATCGAACGTCGTGGTTTCCCCCTCCAGATGGATGCTGGTCCCGTCTATGGTCAGTTCACGAATCGTCAATGGTGTGCCTGGCGGCACATGCTTCACCAGTTCCGCCAGGCTCGCAAGGACATTGTAACGTGTGCCATCAACCACCGAGAGTCCTTTCTCGACCTGTGAGACTCGATACCGGGCCTGGTCCAATTCTTCACCAGCGTTCGCGCCGGGACCGAACGTTTGCTCATATTGAGCCTGGATCTCTCCCTTGAGGTTCTTGACCGTCGAATCCTTCAGCATGACGCGAACGGAGAGATCGCTCAGCGCCAGAATACCGAGAATAAGTGCACCCCACAGAGCCAAGCGACGATCCTGCTTCGAGACATGTCCCGCTGCCGATGCAGCATCGCTGCTGGCCTTGAAATCCAGAGCGAGACTTGACCCGGCCAGCCTCGACTTCCAGCGAGGCCTGACGATATTCGGATGGATAGCCAATCCAAATGCGATGGAAAAGGCGCGGGGACAGCCGGCTCCAAATCCTTGCCGCGGACCGACCGGCAGCAATCCCAGTTGACGCGCCATATGTCCGCTGAGTTCTTTCAGTTTCGAGCCGCCGCCTGAGACCCAGCAATGAGATAACCGTTGATGCACGGTGCCTTCAAAGGAATGGAGGGAGACGCGTAATTCTTTGAGAACAGGTTCGAGCCAGGTATCGACTTCCTGTACCGCCATGGCCCGCTTCCGTCGTTCCGCTTCGGCGAAGCTACAGGCATAGCGGACAGCGAGGGCATGGGTGAGATGATTGCCTCCCCACAACACGGTCCGTAACAATACTGGACGGCCCTCATGTATGAGACAGAGGGTCGTCTTGGACGCGCCGACATCGATAATTGCCATATCGCCGGGAACCTGGGCCCCTTCCTCTTTCAGGAACTGGCTGACAGAAAAAAGGGCCATGCCGTCAATCGTGATTGCAGAAGGATTCAAATCAGCGGAGGCCATAAACTGCAGATGTTCAGCAATTTTTTCCTTGGGGGCGGCCGTGACGAGGACTTCGGAACCTTTAGCCTTCGCGTCCCCTTCTTGAGCTTCTCGCGCCGGCAACAACAGACTGCCAACCGTGACATCCTCCAAGGGCATGGGAATCAGATTTTCCATTTCGAACGGGACAACCTGGGCGAGCTTGGCGGCATCACGAAAGGGGAAGGAGAGGGTTCTGACAAACACATCTTGACAGGGGAGTGCGGTAACAATTTCCCCGCTCCCATACAATCCATTCTGCCAGAGGAAATTTCTGAGCATAGCCGCTCGATAGGCCGGCTCCGTCTGTTCCCGACGTCCATAGGGTACGGGCAGGTGGAAATACTCCACCGATTCACGCCCGGTCAGACGGCGACGAAACCGTACGGCTTTAATGGCCGTCTGTCCGATATCGAGCCCGACACATTCAGCAATCATCGACAACGGCTTGCACTCCTCATCCTCATCACGAGATTATTCTTCTATGTCTCATGGCTCACGCACTCGCACCACTGTATCCATATGCCACCGAACTTATCAACATGCTGTCAGAGCGCCACTCTGGCATTCATGATCGGCCCGACCAACTTGAACGTGAGTTGGGTCCCGGGCTGGAACGGCGGCAACGAGAAGCTCGCCGCTTTTTGGGCAAACCCAGCGCCCGGAACGACGGTGACGGTAAGGTCCAGAAGGCTTTGCTGTAGCGGGTGCTGCAACGTCACATGCCCCTGCACGCTAAACGATCCATCAACACCGTCTCCTTTCAATTCCGTCACATCACAGGCTGCATCGCGACAGGTGAATGCGGCTTGGATGCGGCCGAATGTCAGTGATGGCATTGATTGGGTGCCAGAAGGAATCTGGGCGATCACGAAGTCCTTGATTTCAACCTTCACGGTCCCTTCCCCTTTGAGGGCAGCATTGCTACCTTGCGCACCATCCCATCGATGGGTGAAATCTCCCTGAATCATTCCGCTGGTCACATAGGGTTTCAGAACCGTTGCAAGATCCATCTGCTGGAGGTGACCCTTCACGGCAACAGGCCCCCGTAACTGCCATGAGGCGGTCGTCAACGATCCCGTGGCTCGCCCGGCACCTCCTTGCGTCCCTCCCGGAAGCTGGACCGCGTAGTCTAGCACCAGTTGACCCAAGATTGCCTCAAAGACTCCAATTGTTGCGCGCACATCCTTGATGGAAATTGCCCCCATTGGCGGTCCGGCGAGTACGACGTCATGCCATTCAATGCCGGCAGGAAAGCCCACCGACCAGTCCGTGGCACGAACATCCCATCCGGTCGCTCGATTGAGTTCTGTCAACAGGCGGTTTTGAAGCGGGCCATAGGGAAAGGTCAGAAAGAGAAATACGATAAAGCAAGCCAGCGAGGCCAGGATCCAACCCAATGGTCCTTTTAACGTCAGTGTCTCAGGCCACGCCCACTTGATCATGATGCCCCCACTGTGACCCACTGGCGAATCGTTTGGAGTTCCGCGTTCTCTTGGAGTAGCGTCAGCTCGATCAAGATTGCCTTTGGAACAGACTGGAGCCGCCCACGACCATCCCACTCATCCACCCAGAGACGGTTTTTCTCATCATAATAGCGGACGTTGAACGCTTTGACCTTCGTGGCCAATTCGATTTGCCCGACAGATTCATCTGTCAGACCGTAGAGATTCTTTCGCACGTATCGAAGGAGGCGATCGCCCTCTCTCGTGTAGACAATACGCACGACCTCTGTATCCTTGGTCGACTCCGCTCCTCGAAACTGGCCCATGGTGAGGAAGGCAATCGTATCAGCCGGCTGACCATCGAACTGGCCGTTGATCCCCATCCAAGGGCCGGCCTGGGAACTCTTGCCGACTGACAATTCATCGATCATGACACGCATAGTGCTGCGAATGATCTGCTCATTGGCCGAGCTCGCTCTCGCCGCATCGATCGCATTCGTTGTGACAAAGAGGGACCCAAAGACCAGCGCCGCCATCATGGACACCAGAGACACGGCCAGCAAGACTTCGACGAGGGTAAAGCCGCCTTCAAGGCGTGGGGGTTGTCGAAAAGACATAGGTACTGACCTCGAGCATTTCATCTATGGTACCCCGCGGCCACAGAACTTGAATCTTCACTTCCCGCACGATAGGCAATGGCGTGGAAGAGACAATTCGCTTCCACCGATAATTTGACTGGCGATTCGTGACCACGGTGGTAGGTTGCGATCCAAGCGGGGTCGGCAGGAATTCTCCACCTGTTTCACCAAGAGGCAAGAGTGTCCCCAATTCCGTCTCGATCAGCTTTTCCTGCGCGAGAATCGTCGCAGCGGTCATTTCCTTGGCTCTCGCATGGAGGTCGAGATCCCAATTGCGAAGTCCCAGGAGGATCGGCAGAGCCAGGGCGAGGATGCCGAGTGCGATCACGACCTCCAATAATGTAAAACCCCGTTCATTCCCCATAGCATCACACTCTGCGGTGGACCGCGTGCTGTGCATCGACGCGACTACGGGCCTGCTACTGCGATCTTGAGTAATGGCCTCACACGATCGGGGATGATGAACGGCTTTGGGGGCTCAATTCGTTCATCGCTCATGCGGATCGCTCCCGTGACCGGCTCAATGGCAATGGCTAGAATGGCGTTGTTGGTATTCACCAGATGCATCGTCGCTGGATCGATCCTTCCTGTGGGGTAGAAGAACAGATCGACACGCCCTGATTCTTTTTTCCCCTGATCCACCCACATATCTGAAATTCTAATGGTGTCCGGAAGTTTTAAGGGCATGGCCCAGGTAGGGTCGGTGGGCAGCTTTTCCTGACTTCCATCTATGATCATCGGCCAGTAGACCCCTCTTTCAATATCCACATATAGGTGGACTGTCTTTTGGGTCGACATGGCCAGGCTTTGAAGGGATCGAACGGTTCCGACCATTTGCCGGCCAACGGAGCCCAGATTTTCCTCCAGTGAAATTCGAGGCAGGATGATTCCCAGCAGCCCAACGAGGAGGAAGAGAACCAGGATGATCTCCAGAATGGTGAATCCACGCGAGGAGTGCAATGCGGGAAACGCCCTGTGTGCAGAGCCTGTCTGAGCATATCCAGCCACTGACGAATAACCGATGACCATGGATACCTTAGTCCTTGTCGAGATTAAAATTGCTGATATCGGCATTAATCCCTTCGCCCCCTACTTCCCCATCAGTCGCCAGGGACATGAGCTCGTAGTCGCCGAGAGGGGTTCCCGACGGGGTACGCTTCTGACTGGGGCTCAGATACTTATAGGGATTTTGCCAAGGATCTTCGGGAAGTTTAGGAAGATATCCGCCAATCTTCCACTTCTTCGGGATCACCCCGACGGTAGGTTTTTCGACCAGAGCTTTTAATCCCTGTTCGGTTGACGGATAGACACCGTTGTCCAGCTTGTAGAGTTGTAAGGCGCCTTCGATATTACGAATCTGAACCTTTGCCGCCGTACGCTTCGCATCATCGGTTCGCCCCATGATGCGAGGGATGACCAAGGCCGCGAGGATCGCGAGGATTGCCACCACCACCATGATTTCGATAAAGGTAAACCCTCGGTCAGACCGAAGTTCCAGCTCAACGGTCCGCTCATGTGTATGTCGATCCTGCCCCATCCTGCCTCCTTGGGCAAAGCCCGTCTAGCGCACCATCTGCCCCATCTCAAAGATGGGCAACAGGATGGCGACCACAATAAAGAACACCAAGACACCCATGACGAGAATCATGATCGGCTCCAGCAGCGACGTGAACCGCGTAATGACGCGATCCACCTCTCCATCATAGATGTGCCCGATTCGACGCAACATCTCTTCCATTTCACCGCTCCGCTCACCGACTGCAATCATATGAGTGACCAGCGCGGGGAATTCTCCGCTACGTTTCAACGGTTCCGCAATCGTTTCCCCTTCGCGAATATTCTGCCTGGCCCCCTCGACTGCATGTTCCAGCACACGATTATTCATGACACGCTTGGCGACATCCATCGCGTCCAACAACTGGACACCGCTCGCCAACATGGTCGCGAGGGTGCTCGTGAGGCGCGAAATCGCGACCATGCGGGAGACCTCGCCAATTAGTGGAATTTTGAGCAGCCATCGGTCGGCCGTGAGCTGCCCCGTTTCTGTCTTCATAGCCCGACGCACTGCCCACACCATCAGGACCACCCCACCGAGAATCACCGCCCAATAGTCTGCAAGAAAATTGCTGATACTCATCAGCACGACCGTAGGCCAGGGGAGAGCCTGTTTCAAACTCGTAAAGACGGCGGTGATTTTCGGCACAACAAAGGTCATGAGGAAAAACAATACCGAGATCCCGACGATCATCATCAAGGCAGGATAGAGAATGGCGTTCGTCACCTTATGTTTGAGAGCCAACTGCTTTTCCAGAAACTCTGCGAGGCGGAATAGGATCTGGTCCAACGCTCCGCTGGCTTCACCGGCCCGTACCATATGTACGTAAATCTGAGAGAACTCGCGCGGATACCCCCCCAGTACCGCACTGTAGGCTGCACCGCCCCGGATGGCTTCGCGGATATCGGCCATCAGGCTCTTCACGGATTTTTTCTCGGATTGATCTACCATGACCCCGAGTGCGTCGACCAGCGGTAGACCGGCCACCAGCAATGTCGCTAGCTGTCGTGTCATCATCGCCACATCGGTCGTGCTGAGGGCAGGGGAGCGGCCGATCCCCACGGAGGGTCTGCTAGGAATACCCGTTGTCGAACCAATTGGGGCAGCGCCCTGTTCCACCATATCGGTGGGAAATACGCCGACCTTGCGCAATTTTACGCGCGCAACCTTCGGGCTCTCAGCATCGATGATTCCGGTTGCGGCCCCTCCGTCGTTTCGATAGCCCTTATAATGGTAGACGGGCATCTTCTAGATCTCGACTTCCTGTTGCGTAATCCGCATCAATTCTTCCGTGGTCGTCACCCCGTGGAACACCTTCTCTGCCCCTTCATCTTTCAACGTCACCATACCCTTTGCCATCGCCGCCTGACGAATCGACGCCGAATCCGCCTTGTTACCGATGAGGCGGCGAATCTCTTCGTCCAACACGAGCAGTTCAAATATGCCTGTTCGACCTCGATAGCCGGTTTGTGAACAGGCCGGGCACCCGACTCCCCGATAGAATGTGGGGCGTACCCTCGGTGGTACGATACCCAGCCGAATCAGTTCTTCATCGGCCGGGGGATAGGGCTGCTTACAATCCGAACAGACCTGCCGCAGCAACCGTTGTGCGAGCACAGCGACCACCGAGGAGGCGACGAGAAACGGCTCGATGCCCATGTCAATCAATCGTGTTGCCGCGCTTGCCGCATCGTTCGTATGGAGCGTGGAGAAGACCAAATGTCCCGTAAGTGAGGCATGAATAGCGATTTCGGCGGTTTCACGATCGCGGATTTCGCCGATCATGATGACATCGGGATCTTGCCTGAGAATCGACCGTAGCCCCGCTGCAAACGTCAGGTTGATCTTGGGGTTCACTTGC
>DATNCR010000254.1:0-18377 GCA_035607135.1 Nitrospiraceae bacterium | reverse complement strand
GTGACTTTGTGCCATGGCCTTCGCGGCGGTGCACACGTCATGCCAGATCAGTCTGGTTGACAATACAAAAATCCGCGTGCTGCAATGGCAGCGTCTCTCGTCGTTCGCGAGGGACGGCTTACGAGTTCTGCGTTACGATTTCACTAAGGGTTCTATTTCACGGAGGTTTCTATGGATATGATGGGACGTGTGGGGCTGGTTGAGATTCCGATCTTGATTGCGCCCGATCAAAAAGTCTGGATGGACCGGATGATTAAGGAAGGCAAGATTGCTATTCCTCCAGGTGGGACGCTGGAAAAAGGTTCGCTCTATTCGATGTTTGTCCGGATGCTCTTGCATAATGCGATGGAAGAGCAGAAGCGCCAGGAAGTATTAGATGCAGAGGACGAGGACGACGAATAGGAAGCTGCTCAAAACGACCGCCCATCTCACCCGCCCAACCCTGGCGCACTGAGACGCGCCAGGGCCCAGGCTTCATTCTCGCTTCGCTCAAGGCTTCAACGTACTCAGCGTACGCCTCAGCCTTTCGCACACTGCGGCCTTGCTGGAAGGCTGCTTTGAGCAGCTTCTTAAGAGGTCAACTCTGTATCTCAACAGATTCAAGTTGTATCCGGCGAGATACGAGCGATACGATTATACGATTAGAGGTTCTTCATCGCAGAATGCGTGGCTTTGATCGTGTGTTCGATGTCGCGGCTTGAATGCGCAGTCGAGAGGAAGGCGGCTTCGAATTGAGAGGGGGCCAAGTATACCCCCTGCTCCAACATCTGGTGAAAGAATTGCCCATATCGTTTCACGTCTGACAGTTTTGCGCTACTCCAATCCACCACAGAGCCCGACGTAAAGAAGGCACCGAGCATCGAACCGACTCTGGTTTGCGTGAGCGGCACGCCGGCTTTCTTAGCCGCGTCACCAATCCCTTTGGCCAGAGCTGCTGATTTCTCCTCCAGTTTCTTGTAGACGCCTCGGGCTTTGAGCTGCCTGAGCGTTTCAATGCCGGCGGATACGGCTAATGGATTTCCCGACAACGTTCCCGCCTGATAGACTGGCCCCAACGGCGCGATCAGATCCATGATCTCTTTTCGCCCTCCGTAGGCGCCGACCGGCAATCCTCCGCCGATGATTTTCCCCAGCACCGTCAGATCGGGGGTAATGCCATAGAGTGTTTGGGCTCCCCCATAGGTCACACGGAAGCCGGAGATGACCTCATCGAAGATCAGAAGGATACCATTTTCTGCGGTGAGTCGACGAAGTGATGCAAGAAACTCCGGGGCCGGCGGCACGACGCCCATGTTCGCGGCAATCGGTTCCAGCATCACGCAGGCCAATGTGTTTCGATGTTCCTTGACGATCTGTTGAACCGCTCGGATGTCGTTGTATGGAACGGTCAACGTATGCTTCGCGAAATCAGCCGGCACTCCAAGCGAGTCCGGGATCCCCAACGTGGCCAGACCGGAACCGGCCTTTGCCAATAAGTAATCGCTGTGGCCATGATAGCATCCTTCAAATTTCAGAATACTGTCTCGCTTCGTAAAGCCACGGGCCACGCGAATCGCGCTCATGACCGCCTCGGTGCCGGAGCTGACAAGCCGGACTTTTTCCATCGACGGGATGGCCTGGTGAATCATGCGGGCGAGAACGACTTCTAGCTCAGTCGGTGCGCCGTAGCTCGTTCCGTTTGCGGCAGCCGTTTTGATCGTACTGACGACCGATGGGGCGGCATGACCCAAGATCATCGGGCCCCATGATAGTACGTAGTCGATGTAGGTATTCCCATCGACGTCGTATAGGCGTGAGCCTTTGGCACGCTTGATAAACCGGGGTTGGCCTCCAACGGAGCGAAAGGCGCGTACCGGACTATTCACCCCTCCGGGAATGAGCTGCTGAGCTTCTGCGAAAAGCTTGGCAGAGCGTGTGGTTTTCATAATGGGGGCGCACAGTACCATGCTGCCGAGCCTCGGTCAAGAAAGAGGAGGCTCATGCCGTGCGATAAGGCGACTGTGGCGAAAAAGTGTCTGAAGAGATACATATCTCAGCAATTTTGATACAGACTATTTTCCTGCGACGCAGGGAGATTTCGTAATCCCTTGGAAATGTGCTGATTCATGCTACTCATCGAGTGCGGCTTGAGTCTTGCCTGGTGAAGCATGGACTATTCAAAGTTCTAGAAAACGATTATAAGTGAGCGATCATGAAGATTGTTTGTTCGTGGTGCCGTCAAGAGGGGAAATCAGAATTGGTGGGCGAGAAGGCGCCCTTCGACGATGCACGGGAGACACACGGGATTTGCGTCGCCCATCGCGGTGCAGTCGAGGCTCGCTGGCAAGAATCGATTCATATCGCCGCACACACTGAATCCGTGAGTGGATTGTCTTCTGTGCTCTTCCGCTGGACAGGCTTGCTGAATGTGACCAAGAAGATGCGCCAGTAGATCCGTAGGATAGACGCATCACCTTGTCGATCTGCCGAGAGAGACGTTCCCATTCTCGCGTGAATCACCTTGATTAGCTAGTCGATCTTGCCGGCTACTGGTGCGAAGATCTGCGCTTGGGAGATCGCTGTTGCGTATTCGCAACCCGGGTCGGTTCCACGCTGATGTCTTTCATCCCCCAATGGGCCCGTTTGGCTTTTTCCTGTTCCGATACAGCGAACAACACGTGAAAGGGCGTGGCTCGTTGTGTGCTCATTCCTGCCTGTCCGTTTCCCCAGGCCTCTCCCGCATCGCGCAAAATCTCAAGAAATGTTTCAAACTCTTCTTCGTCGTCTGGCAATACGTGACCCGCCTCGGTGATCAATAAGATATAGCCTTTGGCAGGCAGCCATTCCAGATCGGCCAGACATTCCTCCAAGGCATCCCAGTTGTGCCCAAAGTAGTCCGGGAACTTCAGAACCTGTGCAAATTCCGCAAACAGATGTGCCGGAGTCTTGCATTGACGGCCCTTGATGACCTTCAGCGCATATCCGGTCGGTGGGCGCACAAACGATTCAGCGCGCTGTCCGGCTGTGAGAATCAGCAAGGTGGTCCAAGGGGCCTTCGTCGATTGGAGATAGGCGGTTAACGTCGGTATGTGTTTCGGAGTCATGGTATCTCATTCATCGGCAAGAAGGTTCGGTAATGGTCACCGGTATAGTAGGCCCTGCCAGTATCTTGTTCGATGACAATCCATTCCGTATACCGAGAGCCCGCCGAGTATTTTAGGATTCACATCGTACTCGCGATAGTGACCACGAAGCAGCCATCTTCCGGCCCTGCGGACTGAACGGATGGGACAGAGGCGGACGGTACGGTCGGTTCAGACGATGAGCCGGCGTTGAGGGAATCTGTGGGACTGCCGAACAGTAGCCCAACAAGGACGACGGATATTCCATAAATCTTCCAAGTTCGATCCATAGTTTCGCGTTCGTATCACGAGATGAAGCAGCACAGTACGAACCCTAGCACGCACGATCTCAGAGGATCAACGGTCGTAAGAGGAGCGGGCGTTCGAGGTCAAGAGTTGTTGCTATCGCGCATTCGCCGGGCGTAGCATCCAATGTACTCAACTTGCTGAGGATGTTCTCCTGTCCGGTATCTTTCAACCATGGCTAGCACGATGGTCGCTTACGCTAGGACAAGCCAACGAGATACAGATTGGAATCCGCTATGGACCGGCTTGAGTTTGTGACAGTCGAAACGCTCTTGGCCTATGGAGAGATGCTGGCGCGTCGCACCCCCTGTGAGGGAATTGCGCTCCCACCTATCCCGACCTCCTCGGTCGATCGACCACAGCGAACCCGTAATGCCATGGAGAAGATCAAAGCGTTTCTACAGTCTGCGCAAGGAGGATTTTCTGGGGCAGAAGAGTATCGATCTACCCGTCGCGCGCTGATTGCAGAGGGTTGCCAGGGCGATGAACTGGTGTTCTTTGCCGCCTGGAACACTCTCCTCGCAGCAGGCGAGTTGGCCCCGCTTTTCCGCGTGCCAATTGGGTCAGTGCAGAAACCAACGAATCGTCGGCCGGTAGCGATCGTGCCGCGTGCGCAACTGACGCCGCAGTTGGTCGAGGATCGAATCGTGCTGGACTTGGGCGAAGGTCGGTTTTGGCTCTTACCACGAGATTTAACCGGTCGCACGCTCCTGTTCACGATGCGTCATGGAATCTCACGCGTGGAGAGCGGCACCTATCGAGTCGGATGCCGCCTCGCAAACGTGCTGGATCCTGAGCGAGGCGTCCCTAAAGCCGATGCGGTCGGAGCAGCCCTGGCACGGATGCTGGGCGTGGTTGGGCAACAATTGGACTTCCTGCGCATTCACAACTACCTCAATCCGTGCACCTTCGTCCATCTGGTGAGCCAGAGCCCCAATACACGGCAACTGTATGAGCGGGTGATTTCGGCGCTGATGCAGGCGCAGGTGCACCATACTGAGGCACTCCCACCCGCTTGCGATCCCGCCTTAGACTCCCAAGATTTCGGATGGGTCACAGGGCTGGAGAAGAAGGTGGAAGCCGAGGAAGCCGCAAAGGCATTTGGCGTGGACGTGCAGACAGCCAAGCGCCTGATCAAACATCCCTTCTACAGCTATCCTGGTGGGCATTCCTTCTTTGATGTCTATGTGGATATTGTCGATGGTTTCCGTCGGCTGGGTCAGTCCCACCAGGGAAAGGCCGTGTGTCTGTACAGCCACAGTTCCACGCTGCGGGCGCTCATGATTTATCTCGATCCTCGCCCCTTTCGTGAGGCCTTCACCGAGTTTGGCGAATATAAGGAGGGACAGGATAACGTCGTGTTGCTGACCTACGAACAGGGGCTCTTATCCGGCTATTCCACCGCTGTGGGTCTGTCAGCGCGGGAACTGACGGCGCGGGAAACCTGGGTGAAGGTCGAGCGCGAGCGCAGAGACTGGGTCACGCTCAAGCCCCGACAGATTAAACGGATCGTGGCATTGGTCTCGGGTGGCGATTTCGCTGGTGCTGGCGCCGCATTGAAAGAACTGTGCGTGACAGGACACAGGTTTGGCCTGGAAGTCTACTTCGCCCGTCATGGTTTCTTAGGTCTGGCCAACAACTGGATTGAAGCGGTGACCGAGGACGATACCCGCGGCATGGGCAGCCATGCGAGCAGTCCGATTGGGAGCAGTCGCTTCGAAGATTTCAAAGACGAGCAGGTGCAGCAGGCCACCATGCGGCATCTTCGGCCCTATATGGAGGATGGAGCCTTGGTTGTCATTGGTGGGGACGGGAGTCTTCGAGGTGCGAGGGCGCTCTACGAAGGATTTGGGGTCCAGCCAGTAGGGATTCCAGGCACGATCGACAATAATCTCGCAGGAACGACCTCCCTGGGTTTTCATTCGGCCGTGTCTCTGGCGAATCAATCCATCGAGTCGCTGAAAGCAACGAGTTCCGCCATGGGCAGTGTCTTTTTCGTCGAGATTATGGGGGCGGGGTCTGGCCACCTTGCCCTCGCCTGTGCGTATCAAGCCAGAGCTGAAGGTCTCTTGGTCAACGAGCATCCCGATCCCGACGCGTACATCGACGACTTCATCCTGGGCACGCTCAAGCGCACCTTGGGCGTCCCGAACAAAAGCCATCTGTTTGTGGTTGCAGAACAGACACCCCATCGCCATCATCCGGATGGCGGCGTGCGTGGGCTTGTCGAGTATGTCGCCAGCACACTCACCACCTGGCCACAATTTCAGGCACGTCCCGGTGAATATCGCCTTGCCTCTGCGACCAAAGCCACGATCCTCGGCCACACATTACGGGGGGCGCCCCCGACTCCCGAGGACAAGACCATCGGACAAGATCTTGCCTATGAAGCGATTCGGCGTCTCGTCAAGGAGCCGGAGCGTGTGGTCGGATGCATGCTGGCCTATCGCGGGACAGGTACCATCGAGGTGATCCCACTCCACGCTGTGGCACCGAAGCAGTTCGACTGGGAGATCTTCGCCAGGATGCATGGGAGCGAGATGCCGTAGCAGCGTGAATTGTTCATTGCGTCTCACCGTGAAATCCTTGCCCTGATGCCATTTCTACTCATCGTCCCAGGGCCACTCAATCATGGATTAACCTGGCGGCCTGCGCCTGAAACGACTGTTGCGTTGTGGGCATGGAAGTCGTTTGCTAGAATGGCACGTCTGAACATCCTCGCGAGAAAAACAGAAAAAGCTGGACGCACGGAAAATGCGGGAGGAGTCCGAATCTCATATCCCGTCCGTCATGTCTGTCCCGTGCGCAAACTGATTGACCAATGACGAGTGACAGATTGTCTATGCGTAAAGCCAAAATCGTGTGCACCATTGGCCCCGCCAGCGATTCGCCCACCGTGCTGGATCAGTTAATTGAGAGCGGCATGGACGCGGCGCGACTCAATTTCTCTCATGGGACTTACGAATCACATGCGCGTGCAGTCAAGGCCATTCGCGAAGCAGCGGATCGTCACCGCGTGGCGGTGGCGATCATCCAGGACCTGCAAGGACCGAGGATACGTGTTGGAGAAGTCGGTCAGGGCGGGCTCGATCTAGTTGCCGGCCAGACTGTGAGGCTCGTGGCGACTTCGCTCCGGTCTGGCGGTCAACTCGGCACACAGGCTATCGTTCCATCTGGCATGCTTGAGATCCCGGTGAGGTACCAAGACCTAGTGCGGGATGTTCAGCCAGGTGCCCGCATTCTGATAGACGATGGGTTAATTGAGTTGATTGCTGATCGGATTACTGGCGGCGCCGTCGAATGCGGAGTCGTGACTGGGGGACGGCTTACCTCGCACAAGGGCATGAATCTGCCGGATAGTCACATTAGCGCCCCGACTCTGACAGATAAAGATCGAGACGATCTCCGGTTCGGCATCGCGCAGGGGGCGGACTACGTAGCCCTCTCGTTTGTCAGAGGTCCCGATGATGTGGTGGCCGCAAGGAAGTTAGTGGCCGACTGGGGCGACGACGTACCGATCATTGCAAAGATCGAAAGGCCGGAAGCAGTTGAGCGCTTGGACGCAATTCTTGATCAGGCGGACGGTGTGATGGTTGCGCGGGGCGATCTGGGAGTGGAGATGGGGCCGGAGGCCGTTCCGCTCCTACAGAAGCGTATTATCGCTGAAGCCAACCGTCGCCGCCGCCTCGTGATCACGGCCACTCAGATGTTGGAGTCCATGACGCACCATACGCGCCCGACAAGGGCCGAAGCATCGGATGTGGCTAATGCAGTGCTCGATGGGACTGATGCCGTCATGTTGTCTGCAGAAACGGCGATCGGACAGTACCCGGTGGAAACAGTCCGTGTTATGGACCGAATCGTTCGAGCTGCAGAAGAGGGGACTCGACCGTGGTGTAGGCGATCGATCGATGCACCACAAGGGGAAGGCTCTTTTCCGGAGGCCATTTGCCATTCGGCCTCTTCGGCAGCCTCAACCATCGGAGCGAGTGTCATCGTGGCATTTAGCGAAAGAGGGACGACTGCGCGCTTGCTGTCGAAGCAGCGACCCGACGCGTCAATTATTTCATTGACTCCATTTGAAGACGTACGGCAGCGAATGGCGCTGTACTGGGGGGTGATCCCTCACACGATGCGGCAGATTGCTCAAACTGATGAACGGATCGAAGAAGCGGAACGCCGCCTGAAGACCGAGGGACTCGCGACAACGGGACAGCGGATCGTGATTCTGTCGGGGACCAGGGTTGGTCAGCCCGGAGAGACCAATTTCATGAAGTTACACAAAGTCGGGTGAGCTGAAGCGGCTGAGCGGGTCCTCTATCCTGACAGTGCCTGCGGACTGAGAGCTCCATTGCTGAACCCGCGCAAGGGAGGCCTCCTCCGTTCATCCAGGAGGAGTGCAGATTGGAAGAAGAGATCAAACGATGACACCCAACATTGTGGGGCGGTTAGGGTTCTTTCTGTGTCAGTTCCTTGTCCTCGTATTGTCAGCCGGAGATGGGCTAGCACAGACCGGATCCCTCAAGCACTCACCGGCTGACGTGGTGAAACGATATCTGGCGCTCGATCATAAAGGGGCGCGGCTCGATGCCATGTCGTTCGAGACGGTTGCGTCCTACACGAGTTGGCATGACGAACCGACATGGGGGCATGTCGTCGTGACGCGGGGCTTCGTCGTGGCGGAACAGTATCGCCAATGGGAGGTCATCGATAGTCTGGAAGTCGTGATCCCAGTGACCTTTCAGGTCCTAGGTTCGGTGTATCTGGAAACCGCCGGTTTCGTCCAGGAGACTGAGACGGAAGAAGTTCGGTTTCGTGTGAAAGCCGTCAAGAATCGATGGAGGATTGTCGAACCGATGCTTCCTCCCCATGTGGGACAGAAGCGGATGGTAAATTTCGTGCGCGAAGCCCTGTTAAAAGAAACCGATCCGGCAAAGCGAGATCGTCTCGGGGCGTTACAGGATGAATTGCGAAAGGCCAAGCAATGATGGGGAAGAACTCGGTAGAGTTGTTGATCTTCGATCTGGACGGGACGCTCATCGAGTCCAAATGGGACATTGCCGCGTCGGTGAACCTGACGTTGGCCGAACTGGGGCTGCCGCAACGGCCCATCGAGGAAATCTTTGGATTTGTGGGGGATGGGGTCAAACAGTTGTTGCGCTTGTCGGTCGGTGAGGGCGGTCGTGGCACCTTCGACGAAGCATTGCGGGTATTCAGGGCCCACTACCTGGCCCATTGCCTCGATCACACCACGTTCTATCCCGGTGTTGGAGAAATGCTGGCGCATTTCGCAGGCAAGCGGAAGGCAGTGGCCACCAATAAGTCGATCGAGTACACGAACGTGATTCTCCAAGGATTGGGGGCGAATCATTTTCAGTACATCGTCGGAGGAGATAACGGGTTTGGATTGAAACCGGAACCAGGTATGCTGTTACATGTGATGGAACGATTGAATGTGCCGAAAGAACAGACGGTGCTCGTCGGGGATAGTACCAACGATATCAACGGCGGGCATAACGCCGGGATTCGTGTCTGTGCGGTCGGGTACGGCATGGGGAATCGCGCCAAGATGGAGGCCTGTCGTCCGGACTGGTTTATCGAACGACCGGAACAACTCATGGAGCTCTTCATATGAAAATCAGGTCAAGGTTGAGATTGAGTCAGGGAGAGTCATGTCATCAGCATCGCCTCTGCGCTCTTGCGGCAGGTCTATGCATCGTCCTTAGCCTTAGCCTATTTCTTCACCTGTCGCATGCGGCGTCGCTCGGTCTGGCGGACCGTGTGGTGGAGCAGAAATTGGCAAACGGAATGACCATACTCATGGTCGAACGACATCAGACGCCAGTGGTCTCGCTCAACATGACCTTCGGGGTCGGTGGGGTGAACGAACAGGTCGGTCAAACCGGCTTGGCCCATCTCTACGAACATATGGCGTTCAAGGGGACGAGGACGGTCGGGACAAAAAACTACGAGAAAGAACAGCCGGTTCTCGAAGAGTGGTATCGAGTGGGGACCGAGCTGGAACAGCGGCAGCGAGATCTCGCACGGAGGAGTCAGGAGAAGCCGGGCAGCCCCGAGGACCGAGCCGTGATCGAGAGGCTGCAAAAACGATTTACGGAACTACAAGAACAGGCGGGACAATTCGTGGCGGGCAATGAGATGGCACTGCTCTACCAACGCCAGGGGGGTGTCGGGCTCAACGCAGCGACCGGCAAGGATCTGACTCGCTATATGATCAACCTCCCGGCGAATCGTCTGCCGCTCTGGGCTGCGCTCGAAGCGGATCGAATGGCGCATCCGGTCCTCCGCGAATTCTACAAGGAACGCGGAGTGGTTATGGAGGAGCGGCGGTTGCGGAATGACGACAGTCCCAGCGGATTGTTGTATGAAACCTTCACCTCGGCGGCCTTCCGCGCACATCCGTATGGCATTCCAACGATCGGTTGGGAATCGGACATCCTCTCGCTCACACCGGCCGACACCGAAGCCTTCTTCAAGGCCCATTACGGTCCCGGGAATGCGACCATCGCCATTGTGGGCGATATCCATCCACCGGACGTTATGGTCTTAATCGAGCAGACGTTCGGCAAGATACCGTCTGCACCTCCGCAGCCTCCGATCGTCACCGTTGAGCCGCCCCAACGAGGAGAGCGCCGCGTGGAGGTGGAGTTCGATGCTGAACCGTCGGTCGTCATCGGGTTTCATAAGCCGGCGCTGGGTCATCCCGACGACTATGTCTTCGATGTGATCGACGCGGTGTTAGGCGACGGACTCACGTCCCGGCTCTACACGAATCTGGTCCGCGAGAATCGGATCGCCGCCTCCGTCAACTCGGATTCGAATTACCCCGGTGTTCGCTCCCCGAATCTCTTCGTGCTCAGTGCCACACCGCTTGCGCCCCATACGACGGCAGAAATTGAAGCGGCCATCTATGCCGAGCTCGAACGACTCAAGACGGAACCGGTGTCCGCCAAGGAGCTTGAGAAAGTGCTGAATAACCTCGATGCCGATTTGGTGCGGGCGCTTCGATCCAACGGAGGCCTGGCTTCTCAATTGGCACTCTATCAGACGGTCGCAGGAGACTGGCGTTACGTGGTCAAGGCCCGGGACAAAATAGCCACCGTGAGGCCGGCGGATATCCAGCGAGTGGCAGCTGAGTATTTCACCAAGTCGAACCGAACAGTGGCCACGTTGGTGAAGAAGGCCGGCGACAAGCGCATCGTGACGGCGCTGCCGATTGAGGTGGCACGATGAGAGGCGTGATACGTGACGTGCAAAACCTGACACGATGGGGTGTCGTGTTGTGCTCGATCGTCATCATGTTCGCGATCCCGGTGCTTGCCGGCTGTGCCGGAAATGTTGCACTGAGCGACCCACGGCAGATGACGTTTCCCCCAGTTGAGTTCACCCCGCCCGAACCGGATCGCGTGGTGCTCGAGAACGGGATGGTCGTCTATTTCCTTGAGGACCATGAGCTGCCCTTGATCAATATGACCGCGACCATACGAACGGGCAGTTGGCTCGACCCGACAGATAAGATCGGCCTGGCTTCTTTGACCGGTTCCGTCATGCGGACCGGCGGCGGCGGCGAGCTGTCGTCCAAGCAGGTAGACGAAGAACTCGAACAGTTTGCCGGAGATATCAGCATCTCGATCGGGCGGCAATCCGGGTCTGCATCACTCGATGTACTCAGCAAGGATGTGAAGCGCGGGCTCCAGATTTTCGAGAAACTGATTCAGACACCCGCCTTTGAACCGGCACGGGTTGAACTGGCCAAGCTGCAGGCCATCGAAGGTATTCGTCGAAGGCAAGATAACCCCGGTTCGATCGTCGGCCGCGAGTTTTTGAAGCTCCTGTATGGAGCAAACCACCCAACGGCGCGTGAAAGCAGCATCGAGTCCATCACACGCATCACCAGAGACGATCTGGTCGCCTTTCACCGGAAGACGATTCATCCGAACGGCATGATCTTGGGGATCACGGGAGACTTCGACAAGTCCGCGATGCTGGCCCTGTTGCGGGAGGTATTCGGCGATTGGAAAAAATGGGAGGTGCCGGTGCTGACGATTCCCGACGTGTCCGAGAGCCAGATGGCGAAGCCCGTCGTAAGATTTGTGAACAAGGATACCACGCAGACACACCTTCGCATCGGTCATCTGTCGATCAAAGAAAACAATCCTGATTATGTCGCCTTAGCGATCGCGAACGACATTCTGGGGGGCAGTTCCTTTCGCAGCCGTCTCTTCAACGACGTACGGACCAAGCGAGGCTTGGCCTACTCGGTCGGCAGCCGCTTGAATTCCGGGATGCACGATCAGGGCGTCTGGCTGATGCGTGCAGAGACAAAACTGCTCTCGACGCAAGAGGTCATCACCCGGTTTATCGCGAATATAGAACGGATGAGGACCGAGTTGGTGACAGACAGTGAGCTGGCGGAAGCGAAAGAGGCCTATGTGAACTCGTTTGTGTTCTCCTTTGCCAGTTCGTCAGCGATCGTGGGGCGGTTGATCGAGCTGGAGTATGATGGGCTTCCCAAGGATTTCCTCCAGCAATTGCGTGTCCGCGTCATCGCATTGACGAAAGATGAAATTCTGGCGGCGGCGAAGAGACATCTGAACCCCGAACGACTGACCATTGTCGCCGTCGGGGCCGGCGAAGCCCTGCCGAAATTGCTGTCGGGATTTGGGGATGTGAAGGAGATTCCACTCACGCAAAAGAATTGATTCGATCGGTTCCCACTCGCCGGAGAGCCTGGTCATTCCACGTTCACTCAGCACCCAAGGAGGCTGCCATGGTGACCTATGTGATGCTCCTCAATTGGACCGATCAGGGAATCAGGAGCGTCAAGGACTCGCCGAAGCGGTTGGATGCGGTGAGGAAGCTGGCGAAGGATATGGGTGGCGAAGTCAAATCGTTCTACATGACGCTGGGAACCTACGATGTGGTGCTCATTGTTGATATGCCCAACAACGACAAGCTGGCCAGTTTCGCCCTCAAGTTTGGAGCATTGGGCAACATGCGTTCTACGACATTGAAAGCGTTTACCGAAGACGAGTACCGGCGCATTATCGCCGGGCTCAACTGACTATGAACAATTGACGAACATGCCGCTCGAAGACGACTTTTCCGATATCCTCAAGAAGGCCCGGGCGGGGCAAGGGCTCTCGGTACGTGACGTCGCTCATACAACGGGGCTGTCCTATGGGAACATCACGACGCTGGAACGAGGAGGCCAACCGCACGACCGTGGCGATGTGCGATTGCTGGCGAAGGCCTTGGGTCTTCGATCTGCACCACTTGAACGGATTGTGATCGATCAATGGGAGCCGGTGGCGCAGCGGGTGCCGGCGTGGATCGAAACAGTCCATGGCTCCGTGAGCGGCTATGGAGTGCAGGGTTATATTCTGCACGACGAGGGAGAAGCGCTGTTGATCGATACGGCATACAATGCCCCGGCCATGATCGCCTGGCTTGACTCCCATCGAGTCCGGCTGACCGGCATCTGTCTTACTCATGGGCATGCGGACCACGCCGAAGGGATTCAACAACTGTTGGCCAGATGGCAGGTTCCGGTCTATCTAGCGTCCGACGATCTCGATCTCTTACACTGGAGACCGTCTGAAGACCGTCTCACCGCGCCGATAGACGGACGTTCAATCCCGGTGGGAGGAATCAGGGTCCGTTGCCTCACGACACCAGGTCATACGCCGGGCGGTATCTGTTATCGCGTCGACGCCAGCTCGCAGCCGGTGTGTTTCGTGGGCGACACCCTCTTTGCCGGGTCGATCGGACGCTCCAATCCCCACACCCTCTACAGCACTCACCTGGACTCCGTGCGGCAGCGCGTGTTGAAATTACCTCACGACTGTATCCTGTTGCCTGGTCACGGGCCGGCCACGACGGTTCGAGAAGAACTCGACCATAATCCCTTCGCATCGGATCAGTGAAGAAGGTGCCATGAGTCTCGATCAGCGGAACGACGAGCAGCCGATCCGCAGCGAGGAACTGCCTGTTGCGACAGGACCGCCTGCGAATCTCAGTGATCTCTCCCCGGACGACGAATTCGAGGAGACCCCCTTCTCGAAATGGATCCTGCCCGTCAGCCTCTTTGTCGCGACGATCTTCACCACGTTGTGGGCCGGGGCCTATCAGGTCTACAACGGACCGATCCAAGGACCGGTGAATTTTCTGCTCGAACAGCCCACGATGCTCTGGCGGGGCATTCCCTTTGCCGCCACGCTGCTGGTGATTCTGGTAACCCATGAGTTCGGACACTATGTGCTCTCCCGCATCCACAGGGTACCGGCTTCACTGCCGTTGTTCATTCCTGGTCCTCCATATTTCATCGGCACATTCGGGGCGATTATCCGCCTGCGCGGACCAATTATGAATCGACGCGCGCTGTTCGACGTCGGCGTGTCCGGGCCGCTCGCCGGCTTTATCGTCGCGGTGGTGGCACTGGTCGTCGGTCTGAACCTATCAACCGTCGTCGATCGGGCGGCAACCCATGGGATGCAGTTGGGTGAACCGTTACTCTTGCAGTTCATCGCCTGGCTGGTTGTCGGATCCATTCCTCCTCAAGCCGATATCGTGCTGCACCCCATCGCGTTCGCCGCATGGTTCGGTCTGTTCGTGACGTCACTGAATCTTCTTCCCATCGGACAACTCGACGGCGGGCATGTGGCCTATGCCCTGTGGGGTTCACGCCAGCGAATCATGGCGTTTGTCATCGTGCCGATCCTTATCGTGTTGGGATATGTCGGATGGCCGGGCTGGTGGCTCTGGGCCTTCATGGCAGGATTGTGGGGTTTCGGGCATCCGCCGGTCCGCGATCCTCACGAGTCGTTGGGCCGAAAGCGAATCATTGTCGGATGGATTGCCATTGCCGTGTTTGTGCTCACCTTTGCGCCGGTTCCATTCTCATTCCACTAATCAGGATGCTGAAACAGTCGCCCGTCTCACCCGCCCAGCCCTGGCGCGCCGAGACGCGCCTTTTCCCATGCTCCGTTCTCGCATCGCTCAGATCCTCAACGTACCCCATCGGGACAGAACTGCGCTAGCAGTTCGGGGTGGGCGGGTGAGAAGGGTACGCCTCCGGTCCTCGCTCGCTGCGGCCTTGCTGGCAGCCTGTTTGAGCATCCTGTGGGAGTGTTTTCCTATTGTGCGCACATCCACACCACAGAATTACGGTTCTGCTCAGTTTAGTTTTTCCCACCACGCAAACGACCTCCATTCAGCTGCCTGGATTAATCCGGAGATTTTCTTGTCCGATTGCGTGCGCGGCTCTACAGTGTGGCTATGGAGCCCATCGCGACCTCGATCGTGTCGTGTCCCAAGTGTCAGGCTGACCAGCCTGATGGGGCGACGGAGTGCGTGAAATGCGGGATCATCTTTGCAAAGTATCGGCCGCTTGCCTTGCTGCATCGGCAGCAGGAATCACAGAATAGCTCGCGCTGGGTGTCTCTTGCGAAGGAGTGGCTCGTTGACGCGGATACGTCGACAGACTCCTTGACGTTTGGCGGCCGGGTCGCCGTGTTTCTGTTGCTGCTCTGGTGGGGCCGAGCGTTCATTTTCACCGCGCTTGAAACCAACTACACGGGGGAATCGTTTCTTCATCTGATCAATCTGCCATTCCACGAAGCGGGCCATCTAGTCTTTATTCCGTTGGGACGATTCATGACGATTCTGGGCGGGAGTCTCGGTCAGATCCTGATGCCGCTGATTTGCCTGGCGACCTTTCTCATCAAAACGCGCGATCCCTTTGGCGCGTCAGTGACCCTCTGGTGGACGGCGGAAAGCCTCATGGATATCGCTCCCTATATTAATGATGCACGGGACATGGATCTTATGCTGCTTGGCGGGGTAACCGGGAAGGAAACGGACGGGCATGACTGGAACAATATCCTGACCATGTTGGGTTGGCTGGAGTACGACCATCGCCTGGCTCATCTCACCTACAACTTTGGCATTCTCCTGATGCTGGCCTCATTCGCATGGGGCGGGCTGCTTCTCCTGAAACATTACCGTCGGCTCTCCCCGTAACCCTGTCTTCGCGACCGCAAATATTCTCTGAGGATCGAATTACGATGACCCGCTCCCGTGGACTCCGCAGAGGTCTTCGAGCGCGAGCATCAACGCGTGGGTTCCGCTACGGCCATGCCCCAGATCTATGACTCTGTGGTAGAGCTGGTGCACCAACGTGAGACCGGGCAGTACGAGTCCCATACGTTTTGATTCTTCCAGTGCGAGGCCCATATCTTTGACGAAATGCTCGACGAAAAATCCCGGGTCGAAGTTTCGTTGAAGAATACGCGGCGCCAGATTGTCCAACGTCCAACAGGCGGCTGCGCCGCCACGGATGGAGTCCAACATCCGGTTCAGATCGAGCCCGCCTTTGAAGCCATAAAGCAAACTCTCGCAGACACCGATCATTGTGCCGGCGATCACGATCTGGTTGCAGAGCTTCGCCTGTTGCCCGGTGCCGGGCCCTCCCTGATGCACGACTGTTTTCCCCAATAACTCGAAGAGAGGCACCACGGCTTGCACAGTTCTTCGGTCGCCTCCCACCATGATCGAGAGGGTGGCGTTCCGTGCACCGACATCGCCCCCTGATACCGGGGCGTCAATTGCAGAGAGACCCTTGGTCGTTGCACATTCGGCGATCTCGCGGCTGAGCGTCGGGTCCGTCGTGGTCATATCGATGAGTACTGTGCCAGATTGTGCGCCAGCCAGTATTCCGGTCTCGCTGAAATAGACGGTGCGGACGTCCTGGGGAAAGCCCACCATCGTGAAGATCATGTCCGATTGAGCTGCGACGGTGCGTGGGTTCTCGGCCCACGTCGCGCCGAAATCGACTAACGGTTGGGCCTTGGCTTTCGTGCGGCTGTGCAGGGTGACTCGATACCCGGCGGTCAGCACATGGCCACACATCGACGACCCCATCACGCCGGTGCCGATCCAGCCGATCCTGGTCGCCTTTGAGAGGGCAAGTTGAACGGTCATCGTTCGCGTGCTCGGTTATTCGACGAGCGGGGTGATTCGATCCGCTACCGCCTGAATGACGCCTTCTCGCTCTCTCGCCACCTTCACCCCCTGAAAACTCAAATAGTAGCCCCCGTGACTCGGGGACTGGATCGTGGCAGTGAGTTCAATTCGTTGCCCGTCTTCGACGTCGGGATCTTTGACGGTCGGGATTCCGCAGAGCCCGTAGACAGCGACGTTGATCGAGGATGTCTCGTCTTCCAGGTAAAACAAATAGGCGCCATAGCACATCGTGCCGGCCTGCAGCTTGTAGGGATCGAGCGGCGTGACGTCGCGCACAGTGCCCCGCA
Source organism: Nitrospiraceae bacterium (assembly GCA_035607135.1). Lineage (GTDB taxonomy): Bacteria > Nitrospirota > Nitrospiria > Nitrospirales > Nitrospiraceae > Palsa-1315. The sequence continues at coordinate 1,639 of DATNCR010000254.1, read as the reverse complement.
ATGTGACCTGTTTCAAATGAAACGTCTTCGGCGCGTCCATGATTTCGAGTATGGTAATGGGCTCTGTGGCTGAGGCAGAGGACGAGCCGGCCACAGACCATCCACACCAGAGGACGGCGAGGAAACTCACGAACATTCGCGCACGAAATGTGTTGCCGTATATCACGGTTCTATTTTACAGAAGGTCGCAGCAGAAGTCCCTTCCGCCCATTCGACGAACTCGTTATAATCCGCCGACCTTTATTGGAGAATCACCATGATCGATCGCACACGCCTTGAACGTTACGTGACAGACAGCCGTCCCAGGTTTGAAGATCTGCTGGGCCAGATGGTGGAGATTCCTTCGATTAGCATGGACCCAGCCAAGGCCCCCGACATCCGGCGCATGGCGGATCTCGCACGGCAGGTCCTCACGGACCTGGGAGCTGAGGCTCAGATTGTGGAGACCGGCGGCTATCCGATCGTGTCCGGCGGCTGGATGACCGGAGCCCATCATCCGACGGTCACCATTTATAACCATATGGATGTGCAACCGGCGCAGGAACCTGAATGGACACAGGCACCCTTCGCGTTCAAGAACGAGAACGGACTGTATCGCGGTCGTGGCGCGACGGATGACAAAGGGCCGGCGCTGTCGGCACTGTTCGGCGCACGGTACGCGATCGAGCAGGGCTTCCAGATCAACGTTCGGTTTCTCTGGGAACTGGAAGAGGAAATCGGCAGTCCGCACTTTGCAGCCGGACTAAAGAATCGAACGGCTATACCTCGACCAGACTCCGTCGTCGTGTCGGATACCATCTGGCTCGCCAAAGGAAAACCCGCCATGCCCTATGGTCTGCGCGGTCTGTTGGGTGCACGCCTCACGCTTCGAACCGGAACGAAAGACGCCCATTCTGGTGTGACCGGAGGCGCCGCGCGGAATCCGCTCGCGGAACTGATGGACGTGGTCCACGCCTGCGTCGATGCCAAGACCGGCAAGGTAAAGATTTCCGGGTTCTATCAGGATGTGATCGAACCGACCAAAGCGGAGATCAAGAGCTTTCTTGCATCAGGTTTCCAGGTCAAGAGCTTCAAGCAGGCCTATGGATTTCAGACGTTGCGCACGCAGGACCCCGCCGAAATCATGAGGCGAATTTGGGCTTCGCCGACGTTCGAAGTACATGGACTGACCGGCGGCTATCACGGACCAGGAGTGAAGACGGTCGTGCCGGGCCATGGTGAACTCAAAGTGAGCATGCGGTTGGTGCCGAATCAAACTCCGGAGAAGGCCTTTGCGTTACTCAAGCGCCATGTGGCGAGGATCAATCCGAATGTGAAAGTGGAGCGGGAAGGGATGCTCCACCCATTCAAAGGACTGTTTGAGGGACCCTATGTCGAAGCGGTGAAGCGTGCGGCGAAAGCGGGTTTCGGCAAAGAACCGGCCTTTATCCGCGAAGGCGGCTCAATCGGGGCAGTGGTTACCATGCAGAAAGCCTGGAAGGTGCCAATTTTGTTTATGGGTCTCAGCCTCCCCGAGCACGGCTACCATGCGCCGAACGTATACTTTGACTGGGGCCAAGCCTCCGGCGGCATGAAAGCCTTTGCGCACTATGTTGCGGAGCTGGCTACGATGCGCAAGGAGTAAATTCTGAAAACTCTA
>DATNCR010000251.1:0-2697 GCA_035607135.1 Nitrospiraceae bacterium | reverse complement strand
ACAGAGTTGCTGGAGTTTCGCCTTATCCTTCTTGGACAGGCTTAAAAATTCCACGCCAATCAATTCCTGCTTGATCCATCTGTTCCCTGCTAGGGTAATCTGCAATGCGGTGTGGCCATCCTGTGGGTTGATTGTTAAGGTGAGGTGATGGCTGGGGCGGAAAGACGTGACGAGTTGGAGCTGACACCCTGATTCTGAAATATTTGTCACGACTCCGTGACCGGTACCGTTATGACTTGCGACGGTTGCGGGCATCCATACCACTTTTCGCACACGCCGTCGGAGGTCACTCACCTGCCCAATGAAGTCTTGTTGGGGAAGAACTGATGTGGAAACGTCCATGGAATCTCCTTCACGGTGGCATCATATTCCCTCGACTGCGTAGCAACACGTATGCCGCGGCCCTTAGATCATCAGTAGTCAGTAATTCAGGCAGTTAGGAGTAGGACCACGTGGAGTAGAATTGATGCGTGTATGAGGACACCTACACCTGGGTGTTTGTGCAGGACTTCGATGGTTGTCGCGGTCGAGGACGGCGACATCGGGGGCGGAGTAGTCGGCAGTAAAAACAATAGTTGGGATGAGCACGGTTGCTAGCAGCAGGAATTGTGTCCTGGTGCGGGACGGTATGCCAAACCGAGGCTGGAGAGCGCTGTATTGAACCTGGCCCCCTATCGTACGTACCCGGCCTAGGTATGTGAAGCGCAGAGTAGGGCAGAGTAGGAAGGTGTAATCTAGGCGGCAATGAGCAGGCTTGATCACCTGATCGGCCAGCATTCCTTGTGCTGGTGCCGCCCTTCCACTTCCAGGAACCTGACAGGAGGGGAGGCTAGTCACTTCCGTTGCCACCATGCCAGTCCGACGAGGCCAACACAGGCAGTACGGCGATATGTACCACTCACCTCTCTGCCTTCGGTCCCTTCCAATTCGACTTTGAGATGCTCACAGAGTGGCAGGTCAACTTGTTGGGTCCACCTTAGCTGTATTTCAGTTGCTTCAGCCTTGGTCATGTCAATCGATTGGTGGGAGGTTTGAGAGCGTCGCTGCCAAGGGCGCGTCATTTAGGGGCGGTGTGTGAGAAAAATTCAATCCTGGCATTTGAGTGCCAATGGCCTTGCGCTCAGCGGTACGCACTTCATTATATCGAGTCATTATATATCGAGAAAAGTCCGCAAAGGTTACGCAGGCCTTCAGATACAATTGAATTTCTTCGCGTATGACGGGTGTTTCTATGGCTTAGACTTCTTTATAGCTCGTTGAAGCACTCAGGTTCCATCAGAGGGCTGTTGGACAAGCCCTTTCCCTTGAGCCTGTGAACAATTAGCTCTCCACAATCGCGACAATGATAGGTGTTCAACACATGGGCATGGTCATCCAACTCAGACGACGCCAATTCTTGGATCGAATGTTGACAGGCTGGCGGAGGATCGCCTTATTGCTTCCACTTCGTTTGAAGGAGAGCCGCCTGAGCTTTAGTCATGCGACGGATAGTACTACGCACTTACAGACATCGAGACTAGAAAGCTCCCTAGCTACATGACAATCGAAGTTAAACAGACCCCCGAAGAGGTGTTCTCCGGTGTTCAATATGAAGGTGTGAAAACGCTGACGCTCCTTGGGGATTGGGGAATGTGAGTTGGTGCCGAAGGCGGGATTTGAACCCGCACACCCTTGCGGGCGCTAGACCCTGAATCTAGTGCGTCTGCCAGTTTCGCCACTTCGGCACATCGAGGTGGAGGCGGATTATCCTGAATTATCGTGGCCCCGTCAAGCAAGCGGCTTCAATCACCGAAGCTGCGACTCGTGTGAGGTCCACCGTCCAGCTGCCGCAATGTCGCGCTGGTCGCCGCTGATCACGATCCGCTCACGGACCAGCCCGGCGGCGCCGAGCAACGGGGCTGCCTCGATCCATGGCGCCTCATCGGCGATGAAGACATCGAACCGGACGCGACTGAACAGGGGATCACTCACGACTCGCGAGGCCGTCGTCACCACGAGCCGTCGATTCTGAATGAAGGCCTGGCGATTCGTGTCTTCTTCCGCCGCGAGTAACTCCCTGATCTTTTTCGTCCCGCCCAGCCGAATGACCTCTTCTTTGAGTTCGTCAAATTCCGGTCGCATATCTTTCGGTACCGCGGCTTCCGGCACAAGTTCATCGATGCGCAACTTGGCGGTATCGAGTTCCTCTCTCAGCTCGGCGCACTGACTCTCATACAGCTCGATATATTGCTGGAACGATTCAACGTTCTTGCCGACGGCCTGCAGGCTCAGCCGTCGCAACAGTGGGAGGTTCTCATACTCAGCCAGCGTGGTGTTCACCTCTTTGATCTTGGCTTGGAGGTCGCTGACCTGTGTCAGCAATCGCCATTCAAGGAGGCGCACTTCATCGAGATCCTTTTGCTTCTGCCCCTTGTATGCCAACACAGGCGTCAACTCTCGAAACCGCTCGTACTTGCGCCGGAGTGCCGCTTTGTCTGCGCGCGACTTGGCATAGAACTGGTGCATCTGTGCTTCGAATCCCAGCTCCTGAATCCCGATACCCTCGACCTGCTGGGCCAATGCCATTTCATACCGACTCACCCATGTCTTATACGTGAGCCCCACAGCTTTCATGGCTCGCGCGATGGTTCCGACGAACGCGTCTGCATCCTGGTGATCAGGACAGACCACGAGGATGCGCTTATTCGCGCGAATCAA
>DATNCR010000247.1:0-7165 GCA_035607135.1 Nitrospiraceae bacterium | reverse complement strand
TTCACAGCCAAATCTTTATGATAGGCGCAAGGGCACCTCAGTAAAAATCCTCCGCAACAGGAGACAAGAATTGTGACCATATTAATAGTGGATGATTCGCGAGACGAGCAAGAACTGCTATCGACCAGACTTCGCGCAGCCGGCTATGGGTCGCTCATGGTCGCCGATTCTGCTGAGGCCGCGTTTGGGATATTGGGCCTGGATCGCGCTGGACAGAGGACGGAAGAGATTGATCTCATCCTGATGGATATTATGCTGCCTGGCGTGGACGGACTTGAAGCATGCCGCAGAATTAAAGCAACGGAATGGCTCCAGGATATCCCGATTATCGTCATTACCGTGAAGACCGAAGAAAAGGATCTCCTCACGGCCTTTGCGGCAGGGGCGATGGACTATATCCGTAAACCAGTCAATCCAGCGGAACTCGGTGCCCGTGTGTCCTCGGCTCTCGCCTTGAGAGAGGAACGAACCACGCGCAAGACGAGAGAGCAGGAATTGCTGATGCGCACACAGGAACTCGAACGAGCACTGCGGGAAGTCAAGGTATTGCGCGGGTTTATTCCGATCTGTGCCCAATGCAAGCGGGTACGCACCGACACCGGGGATTGGCAACAGCTAGAGGCGTACATCCAAGCCCATTCAGAGGCTGAGTTTAGTCATGGGATCTGCCAAGTATGCATGAGAAAGGTCTATCCAGATGTGGGAAAAGACTAATGCCGCTGGGCAGAAACGATCGTGAAGGTGCCTCGAAAGGGTTGCGAGAATCGACCGCGAGGGGGAATGGTATCCCTCAGATTGTTTCGTTCGCTTACATTATCGAAGATTGTCTCGCGGCCCGGCCTGACCCAACGCTTTTCAACGAGTCCCTTAAATCGCTCCAGGTCTCCCTGGACTCGCAAAGACACTACTCCCAATGCATCTCCGACAGGCTCGACGGCACCCTGAGGGTTATACTCGACCTGCAGTCTGACCGTTGACCTGTCATTCGAGAGTTCGTGAAATGTTGCGACCATTCCTTTGATTGCGACGTCTCGAATCGTCAACGCAAGACGCAGATCCGCCAGCTGCTCTGTGATCTCTGCATCCCACTCTGTCTCACGGCCTGCGATCTCTGCTTTCCAATGAAGCAGTTTGGCACCCGCCTAGAGCTATCGTTCCTCTATCTTGGATTGGAAAGAGTCCGGATCCCACCACGCTGGATTCATTCCAGCGAATACTCGCGGTTGAGCTCACCCATGGCAGGACTATGGTGGCAAAGATAATTTCCTCAACGGTTGGTCGGACGATTTCAGGTTGCCGGAGCAACCCCTGGAATGTGAAGGCAGGAGGGATACCAACGATGATTTCTCTTTATCTACGATTTCCTTCCTTGCGCCATCGCCAGCGTATTGGTTGATGAAATACTCTCGCCGGATCGGCGCCTCCAATATTTATCTCCGGTACACCACAATGACGCGGGCAAGAAAATCGGTGAGTTCTGTGGTAGACCGTCGGATTCCGTCCCGGTCTTCCCTCGCCGCCGCTTGTTCCAAGGCAGCTCCTACGACACTGATTGCATCGAACCCATAACCTCCTCCATCTCCCTTCATGCGGTGACCAATGACGCGGATCGTCTTCAGATCATTGTGTTGCAATGCTGTTTCCAGCGTCTGCACATCACGCCGACGATTCTCCAGAAATCCTGGGACAATGTCTTCAATGCCCTGGTCGATGTATACCGTGATGACATTCTCACTGTTGTTGTCCGGTTCCTTAATCATGATACGCACCGGCTTGTATAGGCCTGGAGAACTTCCAGGAGAGTATGCTTCTTGAGGGGCTTGGTCATATGGACATTGCAGCCGGCGTCGAGTATCTTCACCCCGTCTTCTTTCAGTGCCAGAGCCGTCAAGGCGATCACTTGAGTAGGAGGGAGGTCATGCTCCCTTTCCCAGGCTCGGATCGCTTTTGTAGCCTCATACCCATCCATCACTGGCATTTGCATATCCATCAGGATGAGGTCGTAATGGCCGTTCTTGAATAGTTCCAACGCAATGCCTCCGTGATCCGCAATATCAAGGCGATGAGGAGTCTGCTTCAAATAGGAACGGATCAGCACCTGATTGTCCGAGGAATCTTCGACCAATAAGATTCGAAGAGCCCTGACTTCGGTAGGAGATGTGATATTCACCGGTGCTGAACCAGCCGAATGTTGAATGCCCTTAGAACGGTCGAGGGCGATGCTGATGGTCTGGAGCAGATCCGATTTCCTGATGGGCTTGATCAAATAGCCTCCGAGCCCCATGTCGTAGGTGCGGGCAATATCGTCGGCCCAATGGTCAGAGGCCAGCATCACAATCGTCAGGCCCTTGGGCACGCCGGCCCGTCTGATTTCTTCGGCGACCTGAAACCCATCCATTTCCGGCATGCGACAGTCAAGCAACAGAAGTTCGTAGGGTCGTTCAGTCGTAACCGCTCGCCGCCATTCTTCGATGGCCTCATGACCGGACGCCGTATCCGTCACCTCCGCTCCCAAGGCAGACAAGGTTTCACGAAGAATCAGGCGATTGGTGGCATGGTCATCGACTACAAGGGTTCGGACCCCTTGAAGATTGACCTGGACGTTGTCGTGTGTGAATGTCGGGCTGGATTGCACGACCAGTTGAACGCAGCAATGAAAGCTGCTGCCAGTTCCGAGCGTACTCTCCACCCAGATTCTCCCGTTCATGAGCTCGGCTAATTGCTTTGAGATAGTCAGGCCTAAACCGGTTCCCCCATACTTTCGTGTCACTGAGGCATGCGCTTGCGTAAAGCTTTCAAAAATAGCACCGAGCTTGTCGGACGGAATGCCGATCCCTGTATCGCTGATAGAAAATCGAACGGCGCCGGGCAAGGAGAGTTCCGGATCCCGCATCACTCGCACCGTGACGGACCCGCTATCGGTAAATTTGATCGCGTTGCTGATGAGGTTAATGAGGATCTGGTGGAGTCGGTTGGGGTCACCGATCACGGCACGAGGGACGTCAGGCGAAAGGTGGCAGGCGAGCTCAAGCCCTTTTTCATTGGCTCGCATGGCCAGAATCTCAATGGCTTTTTCAACCAAGTCGCTCAGGTCAAAGTCGGTTGATTCCAATTCCAGATGGCCGACTTCGACTTTCGACAGGTCGAGAATATCGTTAATCAGAGACAATAAATTTCCGCCGGCGCGGCGAAAAATGCGCAAGTACTTCCGTTGATCGGGAGTCAGATTCGTTTCCCACAGCAGATCCGCCATACCGATTATCGCATTCATGGGCGTTCGGATCTCATGACTGACACTGGCCAAAAACTCGCTCTTTGCCCGGTTGGCGACTTCTGCCGCTTCTTTGGCGAGCACAAGGGCTTGCTCAGCCTCCCGACGCTGACGCGCTTCCAGTGCAAGGGTCAAAAAGGTGGCCAGTGAACTGGAAAAATATACTTCTTCCGTCGTCCAGGATCGCGGTCCACCGATATGCTCATGACAGAGCACACCGACGACATGCCCCTTGCGCCGAACCGGCGCATCCAACATGGCCCCGATGCCGAGCGGGGTCAGATAGGACCGGGAAAACTCCCTGGTCCTGGCATCCGTATGAGCATCATGGGCAGCCAATGCGTGCTCTTCATCTACGATGGCTTGAAAGTAGGCCGGGTAATCCTGTGCCGCCAAAGTGTATCCGGTGATATGCCGGTTCGGGGTCCGTTCGTAGAGATCGAGCAGTTCCAATTCAGTCCCTTGTTCGTTGAACATCCAAATGCTCGCCCGTTCCACTCCGAGCACCCGGCTTCCCGTTTCGGTGATCATCCGCAACGCTTCTTCAAAGTTCCCCTTATTGACGGCATCGTGCTTCGCCAGCTCGCACAAAGCAATCTGTTGCTGTCCCAATACCCGCGCACGCTCTCGTTCGATCTGCTCGATCTGTTTGCGTTCGGTAATGTCCTCCGAAATGCCTAGCAAATATTGGGGCGTACCATCGGCGCCGTTGATCGGAACTTTCTTGGTGTGAAGCAGCCGCTTCCCCTTTCGCCGAGTTTCGACCGGTTCTTCCGGAATATCGAGGAGGTGGCCGTGTTGCAACACTTGGCGGTCCATGGCTGTGAAGGAATCGGCTTCCTGCTTGGGAAAGAAGTCGTAATCGCTTTTGCCAATGAGATTCTCTCTGGGATAACCCAGCAATTGCTCACCAGCCTGGTTTACGCGTACAAACCTCAGGGTCTTGGCATCCTTGACAAAAATCATGTCGGGGATATTTTCGATGATGGAAACCATCAGCGCTTGATTGTGTCTTGCCTCTTCCGCGGCTCGTTTTCGTTCCGTGATATCTCGATCAATGCCGTGGTATCCTTTGAACCTACCGGCCTCGTCGAACACAGGCACTCCTCCACATTCAAGAAGGATATGGCGGCCATCCTTATGCAGGTACAGGGACTCGAGATGGCTAAACGATTGCCGAGCCGCCGCGATAGGGCCAAACAGGTCCCCGATGCGACGGGCCTCTTCCGGCAGCATTAAATCGAACGGTGTTTTGCCAAGGACTTCCCTCGGTTCATACCCGAGGATATCGCGAAGGTTTGGACTGCTGTATGTGAACACCGCGTGGTCATCGATCTCCCAGACCCAATCGCTTGTCGTTTCCAGCAACGCGCGAAACCGCTGCTCACTTTGCCGCAAAGCCAGTTCCGTTCGGTTGATATCTTGAGAGCGCCCCGTGCGGCGACTCTGTTTCTCCGTGGATTCTGCGCGAATAGAAGAGAGTCGTGACCGTTTGGCCGGCTGTGTGGCCCCTGAACGACGGGCAGCAGGGAGCATTGGTTGGCGTTTGGCCGTGCGATCGGCTCGAAGCGGCGACGCTTTCTTAGCCATGGCCGCACACTCTCTCGCCAGCAACGGCATATGCATCGTGTGGAGAGTTCGGAGATAGGAGAATAAAGATGTTTGCAGATAGACTCGTGGTGAGGGTCATGCCGATTGCCATCTGCACATCTCGTCGAGGCCCTGGCATGGTCATAGCGAGAAATGGACGGTTAGTCTTCGTGAGAATGCGGGACGAGAGAAAGTGTGCTGGCTTGTTTGGCCCGATTTCGGCCTTCCTGCTTGGCTTGATACAGTGCTTGATCCGCCGCCTTGATCAAATCAATGGGGGACGTGTTCCGGCTGGGAATCGTACTGGCAAAGCCCACGCTGATGGTGGTGCAGCCACCGTCAGAATGCGTAATGCCGAGAGACTCAATTCGTTGCCGAAGCGTTTCCGCCACCTGAGCGGCTCCATCCGTGCTGGTACCGGGAAGGACAACCACAAATTCATCGCCGCCGTATCGAGCAACGAGATCTCCTGGCCTGTTGACGGCTCCCGAAATAGCGGCGGCCACCTGACGGAGACATTCGTCTCCCGACGTATGGCCGAGGGCATCGTTGTAGGACTTAAAACTATCGATGTCGAGCATGATCAAGGAGAGCGGTGTCAATTCGCGGACAGCACGACGCCATTCCTGGTCCAAGAAGTCGTCAAATTGGCGGCGGTTGGTAATGCCGGTGAGGCCATCAAGACAGGACAGGCGCAGCAGCATCTGATTTGCTTCTTGGAGTTGACGCATGACCTCAAGGAGCTCCTGCTCCCGAGCCCGCCGCCGGTCGATTTCATGGACCAATCGCAATACTGATCGAACGCGAGTCAGGAGCTCGATTTTGTTGATAGGTTTCCCAATGTAGTCGAGCGCGCCTGCGGCGAAGGCAAGTTGGAGATCAACGGGATCGGTCTTCACGGTGACCATCATGATCGGTGTGTCACGGAATCGTTCAACCGCCTTGATCTGGCGGCAAGCTTCGATTCCGTTCATCTCCGGCATCACGATGTCCATGAGGATCAGGTCGACTCGAGAGGCAGCACCGTGCTTCCCGTCATCAAGCCCAAGCAAACGGAATGCGGCTGCAGCCGAGCCAGCCACTAGGAGCTGGTCATAGCCGGCAGCCGAGAGGATCGACTGAAGCAAGAGGCGATCGTCAGCCGAATCATCAACGATCAAAATACCCATAGTGTTCTGAGTCCAGTGAATACGAGTGGTGTGCCTGAGAAATCGTAGCAGCTAGTCCTGGTAAACTCCAGGATAAAGCTTTTTGACACATGGCTGACAGATACCGTGGCTGAATTCGGCCTCGGAATGTTCGCCGATATATTCCTCCAGCTGTTGCCAGAATCCTCCGTCATTGCGAATCTTTTTACAGGATGCACAGATCGGGATAAGTCCTCTAAGGACTTTGACATCCCGTAACGCTTTCTGCAGCGCATCATTGCTCCGACGGAGCTCCCCCTCGCGCGCTTTGCGGCAGTCCATTTCCTTTTTCAGCGCCAGGGCGGAGGAGGCGCGTGCCAGGAGTTCCACGCTGTTCACCGGTTTCGTGATGTAATCATTCGCGCCCGCCGCAAAGGCGGCCTGGAGATTCGAGAGATCGCTTTTGGCCGTAACCATAATGATGGGAATATCGCACAGATGTGGGCGGCTCTTAATCTGGCGGCAGGCTTCGACTCCGTCCAGCTCCGGCATGAGGACATCCATCAGTATTAAGTCGACCTGATTGGGCGGCTCATGGCCGTCCATGTCGAGCATGGGAAACGCCGTCTTTGCCGAGTTCGCGCTCAGGAGATCCGTATGGCCGGCCTTCCCAAGAATTGCGCGAAGGAGGACCTGTTGGTCTGGAGAATCGTCGATGATGAGAATGCCCATGCCGATTCCTGTCAGCCGCCCGCACAGGGTATGCGAGCCATCACCTATGAGTATAGCAGGTGCCGATGGGCTACTGGAGCTTGGCCCGGACGAGATCGCTGATCTGCTTACCGTCTAGCGGTTGGCCCGCCACACGGGCCATCACCGCCTTCATCACGACGCCCATCTCTTTCAGAGATCGAGCACCGGTTTCCTGAATGACCGTATCCACGACGGTGGAGAGCTGGTCCGGAGAGAGGGCCTGAGGGAGATAGGATTCGAGAATGGTGATTTCCTGTCGTTCTTTGGCGGCAAGTTCTGCTCGGTTACCTTTCTCAAACTGTTCGACCGATTCCCGGCGTTGCTTGATCATGGTCGTCATCACACGGCTCATTTCGGCATCATCGAGATCCTTCTTGATTTCCATTTCCTTGTTCATCACGGCGGCCTTGATCATCCGAATCAC
>DATNCR010000246.1:0-3265 GCA_035607135.1 Nitrospiraceae bacterium | reverse complement strand
CCTTCAACTCCGGCGGTTGTTGCTGATCAGAATATACGGTGTGGCGATGCAGAGGATACTGCCTAATACCAGAGGGACGGCCCACAGTTGCCACCAGGGTGCGTTGGGTGAGACGGCATACGCACGCGGCCAGGCGATGTTGACAAATTCAAATACCGACCAGATGAACGCGATCGTATTGATCATCAATCCCCAGGCACCCAGCTTCAGCTCACCCAGTGCCGGGTTCCAACGGCCCGTGACGCGGGTGTAGAGCCCAACCCCGGTGGTCATGGCGAACATGGCGTACAACCCGCCTGTGCCGAAGGCGATTACCGTGGCCACTGCCCCATCGTTCAGTCCGAATAGCAGCCCGAGGCCCGCCAGCAGCACGACGCAGATCACCGCATTGCGTGGAATCTTGGAGGCTGTCACCCTGCTAAACGTCATAGGCATATTGCCCTCGCGCGCCATGGAGTACACGATGCGCGACGTGTACTGCACCATCGATGCCCCGCACGCGAGGAACGCAATCATGACGATCGCCAGAAATGGTGCTTCAGCCCAGGCTCCAAAGCTGCTGGCAATCACAGGTGTGACGGGATCGGACGTGGCACTGGCAGTCAGCAGTGTGTCGCGATCGAAGCTCAACGTCAGGGCGGCGGAGTTGAAGAGCACCACGCCGCCCACCATGGAGAGGGACAAAAAGATTGCGCGTGGGACCATCCGCTTGGGGTTATGGGTTTCTTCGGCGATGGTGGAGCAGGCATCGAACCCGATGAAGGCCCAACCAGCAATGGCAAGCGCTGCCAGAAATGCAGCCGTCTGGCTCGGTGCGGTGCCCGTGCCCAGATGCTGAAATAATTCGGAAAATGAATGCTGTCTGAAAAAGAAGAATAGCAGCAGTGCCACGCCGAACGAACCGACGATTTCCGCATACACACCCAGGGTAATAACCAGCTTGAACACGCTGACGTGCACCAAGTTGAGCACCATACAGAGCAACAAAAATACGGCGCCCCATATCACTAAAGTGAGCCCTCCTCCACTATTAAATCCAAGAAAAAGCGCGAGCCACACCCCGCCGGTATAGGCAGTTGTGGTGAGCATGGCGATCGTGGAGCTCACGTAGATGACACCGGCATACTTCCCCGTGGTGGCGCCTCCGAGCTGCCGCGCCCACTTATATGCCCCTCCCGCAATCGGAATCTGCGAGGATAGCTCAGCGTAGACGGTAGCTACCAACATCTGCATCACCAAACAGAGCGCCAGCGCGCCAAACCAACCACCCCCCGTTACCACCGTCTGCACGCCAATGATGGCATAGAGCCCCGCCACCGGTGAAACGGTTGCGAAGCCGATAGTCAGGCTATTCCAGAGACTCAGACTGCGATTCAATTTCTCGGGGGAACTCGCGGCAGTAGCAGGAAGGTCCGTCTCCGAACTGTCTTTGATTAGCATGACAGTCCTCGCTGACTTGGCAGCAGATCAGACTGATCCGGTATGGAAAGAACTATGGAGTGGAAGTACATGGCAACGTCTCCTTGCGAGCGGGTTAAATTCCAAGAAGGCCATGTACCACCAGTACATGATCTCCCGGGCTTTTATCCCTCCGTGGAGCCTCGCCATGCGAGACCGGAAACTCTTGGACCAGACATTGCCTGAAAAGGCAATCGGAACCCTAGTTTCGCCTTCGACATGATTATACGACCGTGCGACGGAAAAGTCACGGAAATCTTCCGCACAGCAGATGGGGCAGCAGGAGAGGAGAGGTATGCGCGCGAAAGGTGGGAGGGCTGGAAACGTTACACGTGAAAAACGAGAGGAGGAAGAAGAGCTATTGAATGCCTGCCTGGCGTTGAAGCCAGCGCACATACTTCACGATTTGATCGACATCCCCGGCGGTCACGCTTTCGATCTTCGGCATGTTGCCAAACTGCCAATGGTGCGCTGTGACGCCATTGGTCGCAGCACGTAGGAAGGCCGGATCCCCGTGATGGTTCGGTTCATAAATCTTATGTACTAACGGCGGTCCGTGGTCGGTTCCCGCTGCTTGTTTCCCATGACAGGCCGAACAGTTTGCGTTGAATGTGGCTTCGCCCGTTTGGAACTCGGTCGGCACAGCGCCACTCACGGCCGCTTGTGTGGGTTGAGTGGGTTGAGTGGAGTCGCAGGCCACGAGGAGGCCCAGGCCTAGCAAACACACTCCGATCTGAAGTTTTGATGTCATCATGATTTTCCTAGAATCAGGACCGCTCATCTCGTTCAATTGAACGTCACTATAGGATGTTCAAACAGGATGGTCAGCAAGGCCGCAGGCGAATCGAAACCAGAGGAGGTACCGACCACACTCCGTGGGGCCGTTCGCCCGTACAATGGATCTTGGCGAACGGAAAAACCCCTCCAGCACTTCCGACCTCTGAAAATCTCGACCGGGACGTTGAGGATTTCGATGAGTCGAGAACGCCGCTGGCCGCCTGTTTCAACATCCTGAGGTTATCGCATATGGGATAGGATCCACAACCCCGGCCTTCGCAAATCCCTCCCGTCGGATCACGCAACTATCGCATCGTCCACAAGCCCGATCTCCCACCGGATCATAACAGCTATGGGTCAAATGAAACGGGACATGCAGAGCGAGCCCTTGCCGGATAATCTCTGCTTTCGTCAGCATCAGCAAGGGAGCTTTGACCTGGAGGGGGCTCCCTTCTGTACCGGCTTTTGTGCCTTCCTTCACCGCCGACTCAAAGGCGCGAATGAATTCAGGCCGGCAGTCTGGATAGCCGGAATAATCCAATACGTTTGCGCCAAAATAGATGAATGCTGCTCCCACGACTTCCGCATGTGCTGCTGCAATCGAGAGAAAGATGAGATTCCGTCCCGGTACATAGGTGGCAGGAATGCTCTGGCTGCGTTCGTTGTCGGCTCGATCCTTGGGCACTGCCGCCGGACCAGTGAGGGCCGATCCTCCTATCGCGCGAAGATCCAGATTCATTACCAGATGATTGGTGACGCCCAAAGCAGCTGCGATTTGCCGAGCCCGCTCTACCTCCACGCCATGGCGCTGCCCGTAGGCGATCGTGAGGAAGAAAAGCTCCAACCCCTCCTGCTTGGCCAGCGCTGCTGTGACGGTGGAATCCAGTCCTCCGCTCGCCAACACGACTGCTCGATGACTCGTCGGATTCATCGCACGCACTCCTGTCTTGACGCAGGATATCAATCATCGCCTCAGAACGCGAGCCTTGCCCGACGAAGAACGAGCAAAGGTTATGAAAAACGGGATGCG
>DATNCR010000240.1:0-5012 GCA_035607135.1 Nitrospiraceae bacterium | reverse complement strand
GCACTGTTGCGACCGTCTCCGGTGTCCTCTTTGCGTTCTCGATGGCCTCGGCCAATCCATCTCTCCTCCCCAAACATGAAGGCTACCCGATGAAGAACAGTGGAAGCCCTGTGACGGGTCAGCCGACCGCCAACGATCCTGGTCAGTCGGATGCGCGAGGTGAGAGTTCGCTACTGAAGTCAGCCGACTCCGTGAAGAATGCCCAGCAAAACTTAATGAAGACGGACAACGCACGAATTACTACAGGCCAGGGAGCGAATCAGCTTCCGACCGTGCAGGGGCCACAGATCAAGATCGCCCCTCCGGTGACCTCCGCCACGAAGATCGCCGGTGATCGGAAGATCGAGTAGTCAACGCCTTTGGTGAGATATGGATACAACGGGGGGCAGACCTATGAGGTGCCCCCCTGTTTTTTTGTGCGCCCGGTGCGAGCGGAAACTGTAGCCGTACACAGCCGGAATCGCCAGGGTTTCTTCGCCCACTCGCCCGCATAGTCAACACCGACTCGGGGGTGAGTCCCCACATCTCCTCTCCTCACCAGGTCCCCTCGATCCTCGAACCAGATGGATTCGCCCGTCGTGAGATCCACACGATTGAGACGGCGATCGATCTGCAGCGCGCGACAGAGCCTCCCCGGTCCATCGACCAACTCCCCATCAATGTGAATCGCCCGAATCAATACGGCTGATGGAAATTCCTCCCGCTCCGTCACGACATTCAGACAATTGTACATCCCATAAATCAGATAGACGTAGGCCACCCCTGGTGGACCAAACAGCACCTCGGTCCGCTGCGTTCTCCCTTTCGATGCATGGCAGGCCTTATCCTGGGCCCCAACATAGGCCTCCACTTCGACGATCTTGCCTGAGAGGATACAACCGTCAATGACCCGAACGAGATACTTGCCGATGAGTGACCGCGCGACTCGAAGAGTAGACTGGGCGAAATAGGCTCGCTGCAGGATTGTTCGTCCTGAAGTTGATGTCTTCATGAGTCCCTTGCTGGAGAATCGAGGAAAGCGTGGCCATGAATGTTCGGCCCAGACTGCACTGGAAGGGATCTTACCTGAACCGAGGATCCAGAGACCAAGGGGAGACGACTTGTCTACCGATAGACTCTGGCCAGGCTAATATCAAGACATGTGTCACACGGAGGATGGACTTACCATCCTAGAACATAGGCAAAGACCAATGGCGCGACAATCGTCGCATCGGACTCAATAATAAATTTCGGTGTCTCGACACCTAACTTGCCCCAGGTAATTTTTTCGTTAGGAACAGCCCCGGAATATGAGCCGTAACTGGTGGTTGAATCGCTGATTTGGCAAAAGTATCCCCAGAACGGTACCTGCTCTCGCCGAAGGTCTTGACTCAACATCGGCACTACGCAAATCGGGAAATCACCGGCAATCCCGCCCCCGATCTGAAAGAATCCGATCGATTGCTTCCCGCCGTCCCGCATATACCACTCGGCCAAAGTCGTCATATATTCGATCCCGCTTCGAACGGTATGAACATTCCGAATTTTCCCGGTGATGCAATAGGCCGTGTAGATGTTCCCCAAGGTCGAATCCTCCCACCCAGGTACAAAGAGCGGAAGGTTTTTTGTCGCAGCGGCATACAACCAACTGTCATTCGGATCAATCTGGTAGCTGTCTTTCAGCGTCCCGTCGCATAAGAGGCCATAGAGGAATTCATGTGGGAATCGGCGCTCGCCCTTCTGGTCAGACAGGATCCATTCTTCACGTACGGCGCGCTCGATGCGGCGCATCGCCTCTTCTTCTGGAATACAGGTGTCCGTCACCCGATTGAGATGTTTCTGAAGTAACAGCTGTTCATCGTGCGCGGTCAATTCCCGATAGTTGGGAATTCGCTGGTAATGATCATGGGCCACCAGATTGAAAAGGTCCTCTTCGAGGTTGGCGCCCGTGCAACAGATGGCACTCACCTTGTCCTTGCGTATCATCTCCGCAAGCGACAAACCGAGTTCAGCCGTACTCATTGCGCCGGCCAGGGTGAGGAGCATCTGGCCACCCCTATCTAGGTGCGCCCGATAGGCACGAGCGGCATCTTTTAATACAGCGGCATTGAAGTGTCGATAGTGGTGGTCGATAAACTGCGATACGGAAGTAATCGGCATACAGCACCCCGCTCCTATTCCTATTGAACACAACTCAGTCATCAGTCGCGGTAACACTCCGTACAAACATATTCCCTGGAAGAAAAAGGGAAGATTGTTCGACGCTGATGACAGAGAGCATGAACAATTTGCCAGATTGAGTGGTGTGGTGTCAAAAATACCAGGCCAGGCCGCCCAGGAACATACGCGGATTTCCCGGCACGAAGTGAATGTCGGTGACACCGGCCGTCTCGTTCCGCAATCTCGATTCAAAGGCAAAAATGGCCTGTTCCCACTTCGTATCGAGTAGATTCCGGATAAAGAAGAACGCCTCCAACCGTCCGTGGGACAGCGTGATCGGCAGTTGATAGCGCTCTGTGAGGTCGACTTCAACCCATGAGGGCGATTTGATGCTCCGGTCCTCGGTCAGGGGGCGGACGCCGAGATAGGTCGCTTGCAGCTGTGAGGCCAGGCCCTCGGGCCAACGGACCAACACCGCGCCATATGCCGTCAGTTCAGGGGCTAAGGGAATCGCATCGCCGTTGCGAAATTCAGCCTTCGTCCAGGTCACGCTGCCGTTGACATAAATCGGGCCCCACACGTGACCACGCATGGCGCCTTCAAGACCCTGCCGTCTGCTCCGTCCACGAATTTCCGTCGTCCCTTCGTCCCCCACAAACACGAGTTCCGACTGGAGATCCAAAAGCCAGGCGGTAGCGATCAGTTCGACCCCCTCTGGCCCCCAGGGCCTCGACCGGACCCCCACCTCATAACTCTTGGACCGGGCCAAGGGCGACGAACCAGGCGTGACGGCCGAGCGCGCATCATTGCTATGAAACCCCTCCCCATAATTGACAAAGAGCTCTGTGCCGGCCCAGGGACCGAGAATCAGGTTGATTTTCGGCAGGATGATGCCGGAACTCTTTCTGCCGTTCGCTTGCTCCGCACAGGTGGGACAGCGGTTATGCACGTCGAAGGTGAAGGTTTCGCCGCGCAGCCCACCTGTCAGCCTCATCCATGGCATCGGCTGGACCTCCGCCTTGATGAAGGGCGCATAGGACGCCTCCAGCACATCGTTGTCTGTGGTGGTCCCGGTCGGCGTGCGCGTCGTTTGCGTCCCCAGTCTCAAGTGGATGTCGTCGACTCTGGTTTGAAATCCGATCGTCCCGATGCTCGGCATGCCCAGGACTTCACCCTGCTGTTTGTATCCGAGATCTCCGCCATACATCACCCGCCGATCGGATTGTTGAATGCCGTCGCCGTTGACCGGGTCGTTGAGAAAATATGTAAAGTTGGTGAAGAGGTCCAGCCGGTAATACTGGCCGTACGCATTCGCAAAGAATTGGCCGCCTGAGAGGGTGTCATAGTGATAGTTCAACCGGGCCGTGCTGTGGAGCGTGTTGCCTCCCTCAGAAGGATCGATGGACCCGAATCGACCGAGTGTGCCGGCCTCGACGGCACGAAGTGGAATCTCACCGGAGGCATTCCATTTCGAGCTTTGAAACGTCCCGGTCACACTGAGTTCATCTCGACTGCTCAGATTGGTCGTCAGTTTGCCGAACAGATTGCCTCGGAAATAGCGGTTCTCATGTTCATATGGACCATTGGTGTAATAGCCTTCTGCAGCAAACAACGTCCGCACTTTGTCCTTCGTCGGTGAGAACATGAGCAGATAGCGTTGCGTATCAAACTGCCCCCCGGTCGCCTGCGCCATCCCTTCTTGCACCACCTGTCGAGACTTGAAATTGATCGCCCCGGCGGTGGCAAAGTCACCATATTCTGGGAGGTAGGCGGCTTTGTTGACATCTAACCCCTCGATGGTTTCCGGAATGATGAAATTGAGGTCGGCGTAGCCCTGCCCATGCGCATGGGTGCGCAGGTTGATCGGCATTCCGTCGGCAAACAGAGCCACGTCGGTTCCATGATCGGCATCGAAGCCACGCAGAAAATATTGATCGGCCTTCCCCGCCCCACCGGAATGCTCGACCGCGATCATGCCGGGTATGAGACGCAGCACCTGAGCCGGGCGTCCCTGCGGCTGAAGCAGAATTTCTTTGTCCGGGATGAACTGCTGGGATGAAGCCGCCACCGGTTTGTCACTGCTGACTCTGACTTCGGGAATTTCGAGGATATCCTGATCCGGATCATGGGCCTGTGACGGCTCCACGATGATCAACCACGCAGTCAAACCGGCCAGCACGAGCACAAGGTATCGCATGGTCTCACCCCTGACACACAGATGCATGGGCGGATGAGACACCCACGACTATCGTTCGACAGTCGACTCATCGACTGGCGCAGACCCTCGTGGCCTGGCAACAACGATGACTTGGAGGAACCGCCTAGGCGGGCTGGACCGAACTCACTAAAGAACGGACTCGGGACAGGGATTGCGTAATCAACGCCTCGAGGGTGTATGCGCTTGCGCCGACAATTTCCACGCGAGCCCGATTGAGCGGCAGCAGGACCTTCGTGGCCCGTGCGCCGAGAATGGCATGCACGATCTCCGGTGTCACCTCACCGAGCATCGAGCCTGGTAACACCAAATTCAACGAGGTGACAATCACGTCCACCGTCGGTAATGTATCGGCCATCGCACATGCTCCGACACCGACCCGCATCGCGCCGGCCCGTTTCATCGCCGCCGCAGCCGCGCGGTTGGTCCCCAACGCCACAATATGATGAGCCGGGCCGAGTTCCGACTGAAGTCCTGCGACCAGCCGAGATCCCAGCCCACCACCCCGTCCGTCGATGACACACACCAGCATCGCCTACACCAAACCCTTACCGGTCGTCGTCATGGTGAGTTTGCCATGCTTCACGCCTTTGACCGACACCAGCGCGTCCGCGACCTTCCGGATCTGAGACCCCTTGCCTTTCGCCACCAAGACCTC
>DATNCR010000239.1:0-3024 GCA_035607135.1 Nitrospiraceae bacterium | reverse complement strand
ATGCGGCGATTCGCACACCTCGACGCACGGAGCCTTCGGGGCCTTGGCCTTCGGCATCGGGACCAGCGAAGTGGAACATGTGCTGGCCACCCAATGCTTGGTGCAGAAACGACCCAAGACGATGGAGGTTCGCGTCGAAGGAACGTTGTCGAGTCTCTGCTCTGCAAAGGACATCATTCTCGCAATCATCGGCAAGATCGGTACAGCCGGAGGAACCGGCTATGTCATCGAGTACACGGGCTCGGCGATTCGCGCGCTCAGCATGGAAGGGCGCATGACGCTCTGTAACATGTCAATCGAGGGCGGCGCGCGCGCCGGGATGGTCGCACCGGACGAGCATACCATCGCCTATATCAAAGGCCGTCCTTTGGCTCCGAAGGGAGAGCTGTTCGAGCAGGCCGTACACGCATGGCGGCAGCTCAAGACCAATGCGAACGCCACATACGATAGGACCGTCACGATGCAGGCCGAGGACATTGCCCCCCAAGTTAGCTGGGGTACGAGTCCCGGCATGGTGATTGGAATCAATCAACGAGTGCCGGACCCGCGTACGATCACCGACGAGAACCAGCGCGAGGCGACGATGCGGGCATTGGAATACATGGGCCTTATCCCGAACATGCCCATAACCGATATCAGGATCGATACGGTTTTTATCGGGTCTTGCACCAATTCACGCATCGAAGACCTTCGCCTTGCGGCCAACTTGACCAAGGGTAAGCACGTCGCCAGGGGAGTGCGGGCAATGGTGGTACCGGGCTCGGGACTGGTGAAACAACAGGCGGAACAGGAAGGGCTGGACCGCCTGTTTAAAGAGGCGGGATTCGAGTGGCGCGAAGCCGGGTGCAGTATGTGCCTGGCGATGAATGCTGACGTCCTTCAGCCAGGAGAGCGTTGCGCCTCGACCAGCAATCGTAATTTCGAAGGCCGCCAAGGGGCCGGAGGCCGCACACATCTCGTCTCTCCGGCTATGGCTGTCGCGGCCGCCGTCGAGGGACATTTCGTCGACATCCGAAGCTGGAAATAGAGGACCTATGCAACCCTTTACCACCATGACAGGTCTGGTCGCACCATTGGACCGCGCCAATGTCGATACCGATCAGATCATCCCGAAGCAATTTCTCAAGACGATCAAGCGGACCGGGCTCCGCGAAGGCTTGTTCTATGATTGGCGCAAGCAAAAGGACGGTTCACAGGACCCGACGTTCTTTTTGAATCAACCGCGCTTCCAGGACGCGACAATTCTTCTGACACGTGATAACTTTGGATGCGGATCGTCTCGTGAACATGCTCCCTGGGCGCTCCTCGACCAAGGATTCCGCTGTATCATTGCATCGAGCTTTGCCGACATCTTCTACAACAACTGCTTCCAGAACGGCATGTTGCCTGTTGTGTTGAAGGCCGACGAGGTCCTGGCAATGATGCACGACGTCCTTGCGACGCCCGGGTATCAACTGACGGTCGACCTCGGGAACCAGACGGTGACCACCCCTGACAATACTCATTGTCGCTTCGAGATCGACCCCTTCAGAAAAGACTGTTTGTATCGAGGTCTCGACGCCATCGGATTGACGTTGCAATACGAAGCTGCCATCGCCGCGTACGAGACTCGACGGAAAACCGAGGCTCCCTGGTTATTCACAGATCTTCGCCTATAACCCGGGGAGCGCGTGATGAAAAAGCTGTTTCTGGTGCTAGTGGTCGTGTGCTTCATTGGCGCGGGCTATTTGCTCATTGCCTTCAACTACAGCTATTCCGACGGCAGTCGAGCCGGCTACATTCAGAAATTCTCCCACAAGGGCTGGATTTGCAAGACGTACGAGGGGGAGCTGGCCATGACCACGGTGCCCGGCGTCGCCCCGGTATTGTGGGCCTTTTCAATCTGGGATAACAAAGTGGCGTCACAACTCTCGCAGGCCATGGGGAAGCGATTGGTACTGCACTACAAAGAATATCGCTATCTCCCCACGACCTGCTTCGGTGAGACGGCCTACTTCGTCGATCGCGTCGAGATCACTGAATAAACTCACCTTCCTCGACCCCAATCCAAGCCCGGATTATTCATGAATGCGGTGACGAGTCGTTCTTCCCCTCCGTCGCGGAAGCCGACTGACGTGATGCGGGCCGAACGGCCCCACATCATCAGATGATTTCAATGACCAAGGCCTTCATGCTGATCGGCATTCACGCCACCATGGACACACCAGACTTGGACACCGTGGGCCCAATTGATGAAGACCGAGCCACCGCCTAAGCCGAAATGTACGGCCCACGCACCAGAGGGGTTATCACCAACCCTCGTCTCCGACCAATACACGGCAGACTGGACCCCCAGAAACGGATGGCCCGGCGGAAGAGTCGGACCGGGAGGAGCGACGGAGGAATCCACCAGACTGCGTAACTCTGGCAAAGACGGCAGACGCCAGCCTTTCTGACCTCCGACATTTTTCTCGGTGCAGATGCGACGGGCTGCGCTCCACCTGGCGGTGGTCGTCTGAGGGGACTTTTCCCAGACCAGGCCGGTTTCGTTATCCAACACCGCCTCGCTGTTGAACGCAGGTAGAATGACGAACCGCTGCGCCGCCGGCAGGACTTTGCCAGAGTTCTGGCTGATGCCCGACGGATCGGTCGGTGCCGCTGGCGCGTCTGCTGCGCTGAGCAACCCACCGAACGCCAGCGCGCCTATCGTGACGGTGAAAAACCGTCGCCTCGTCATCACGTCCTCCATCCCTTGGTCTGTTGATGTAGCATCAACCGCCTGATTCTTAATCCGTGACACCAACCCTCAGCCACGTAGCGAGGGGCATCATCACGTCTGATTGTTGTCTGTTCGGGTTTAGAGGCAGTGAACAGGAAGCATGACACCCTAATTTCACCAAGCTGTTAGATCCACTTCTTCCGTATGAAAAATCCGAGCATGGCGATCGCGATTGCCGCCATCATGCCGAGTACCAGCGGATAGCCCCACTCCCACTTCAGTTCCGGCATGTGCTCGAAATTCATTCCATAGATACCGACAATAAA
>DATNCR010000234.1:0-5037 GCA_035607135.1 Nitrospiraceae bacterium | reverse complement strand
CAGAAGTTCGCCCGGGAGATCAAGATGTTCCACGATTACGGGATCATGGTGAATCCCGGGATCGTGTTCGGATTCGACAGCGACGATGTGACCGTGTTCGAACGGGCCGTCGACTTCTTGACGAAGAACCAGGTGGAATTGGCGTACTTCAACGTGTTGACGCCCCTTCCCGGTACGGCGCTGTTCGAGCGCTTTGAAAAGGCCGGTCGTATCTTCGATAAGAATTGGGCCAAGTACGATGGCAAGCATGTGGTGTTCTACCCGAGTCGAATGACCACCGAACAATTACAAGACGGCTTCCACTGGGCCAACCATCAATTCTATTCGATCCCTTCAATCTGGAAACGATTGTCCGGAACGAGTCAGCGGTTTCTTCCGCGACTTGAGATGAATCGGGAGTTTCGAAAGCTGGTCAAGCGAACCTGCCCCAAGGGGTCCGTATCGCCGCTGGCAGGAGTGTTGAGAAATCTTCAAGCGAAGCTTCCGGTGTTGGACAAGGAGGGGTTGATTCCTAGCGCGCTGCATGCTCTCAAGCAGCATTTCGATCCGAATGCGCTCTCGGCACAACAATTGATGTTCCAGATCAAGGCCAAGCGGCATGATAAATTTGCTGCGCTATTCGTGGACCTTGATGGCACCCTCGATCGCCTGAATGCCTTGGAATTGATTAAGCGCATTAAGGAAGCGGCGAAGCACGCGCGGATGGACATCATCGTGAATTTCGAACATCTCAAGTTGGCGACGCCCGACGCGCTGAAGGCGCTGATGGATTCAGACGCGATGAAAGTGGCGATTCCGAATGTGAAGGTTCGCTTTCAAAAGTTTAAAGATGCGTTCGAGTCCTCCGTGCAGGGCTTCTCGCTCTTAGGCTTGCAGGGCTTTTCGCTCGCGGGCCTTGAACATCTCAATGAAGATTCTCAGGATGCATAACTTCGAGTATCGACATGGCGAGCTCTATTGCGAGCAGGTACCGGTCAGTCGGATTGCGAAAGAGGTCGGTACGCCATGCTACATCTACAGCTACGCGACCCTCGTGCGTCATTTCCGGGTCTACGACGGGGCCTTCAAGAGCATACCCCATGTGATTGCATTCGCCATGAAGGCCAACTCCAATCTCGCGATCATCCGGCTCATGGCACAGGAGGGGAGCGGAGTGGATATTGTATCTGGCGGGGAGCTCTTTCGGGCGCTCAAGGCGGGCGTTCCTCCTTCAAAGATCGTCTTTGCGGGCGTCGGCAAGACCGCTGAGGAGATTCGAGAGGCCTTGAAGGCCGATATCCTCATGTTCAACGTCGAATCGTCGGCCGAGCTGCAGGCGATCCATGAGGTGGCGGCTTCGGTCGGGACCAAGGCCCGGGTGGCTCTGCGCATCAATCCCGACATCGATCCGAAGACCCATCCCTACATTTCGACCGGTCTCAAGAAGAGCAAGTTTGGGATCGCCGCCGATCGGGCGCTCGAAGAATTCACGCTGGCCTCCTCACTCGCCAACATCGATGTAGTGGGGGTCCATAAGCATATCGGGTCGCAGTTGACAGATGTCACGCCGTTTGTCGAAGCCGTGAAGAAGGTGGTGAAGCTGGTTGACACCCTGAAGGCTCAGGGTATCAACATCCGGTACGTCAATATCGGCGGCGGGCTTGGCATCACCTACTCGGACGAAACGCCGCCGTTACCACAAGATTTGGCGGATGCCGTGTCACCACTGCTGAAGAGCTTGAATGTGACCCTTATTCTCGAGCCAGGCCGCGTGATCGTCGGCAACGCCGGCATTCTGGTCACGAAAGTGTTGTATCGGAAGGACGGCGAAGCGAAACGGTTTATTATCGTCGATGCCGCGATGAACGACCTGATCAGACCGAGCCTCTACGGGGCATATCACGAAATTCGCCCCTTGTCCGAAGCGGTGTTGCAGCGGACCAAGCACAGTGTGGATGTGGTCGGCCCGGTCTGTGAGTCCGGCGATTTTCTGGCGAAGGACCGGTCATTGCCGGAGGTCAACCCGGGCGACATGCTGGCGGTGATGAGTGCGGGGGCCTATGGATTTGTCATGGCCTCCAATTATAATTCGCGACCACGAATACCGGAGGTGTTGATCAAAGACGGAGACATCCACGTGATCAGGACTCGGGAAACCTACGACGATTTGATAAAGGGTGAGACGATCCCGGCATTTCTCGGCTGAGAAATGAGTGCGACGGACGCGTCGCACGACAAAGGAGCAACATGTTTACAGGTGCATTGATCGCCATCGTGACCCCATTCCGGAATGGCAAAGTCGACGAACGGGTCTTTGGGGACCTCATAGAATGGCAAATCGCCAGCGGGACCAATGGAATTGTGCCCTGCGGCACCACCGGCGAATCTGCCACCCTCTCGCACCAGGAACACCACCGTGTGATTGAACTGACCGTCGAGGTGGTCAACAGGCGAGTCCCCGTCATTGCCGGGTCCGGTTCTAATAGCACGGCAGAAGCGGTGTCCCTCACGAAACACGCCAAGCAGGCAGGGGCCGATGGGGCGCTGATCATTACTCCCTATTACAACAAGCCGACACAAGAGGGGCTGTACCGCCATTACAAAATGATTGCCGAGTCGGTGGAGCTTCCGCAGATCCTGTATAACATTCCAGGGCGGACCGGTGTGAACATGTTGCCGTCCACTGTCGCGAGGCTCTGTGGATTACAGAACATCGTCGGGATCAAAGAGGGGAGTGGGTCAGTCCAGCAGGCTTCAGAGATTGCGAGTACGTGCGGCGACCGGATGACGGTGCTGGCGGGAGACGACGCCTTGACGTTGCCTATGATGGCCGTCGGAGGAAAAGGGGTTATTAGCGTGACGTCGAACGTCGTTCCCTCAGAGATGGCTCAATTGGTGCAGGCCTTTTTGACCGGCCGAATCGATGAGGCGCGCCGGATTCATTTCGCCTTGTCGCCGTTGTTTAACGCACTCTTTTATGAGACCAATCCCATCCCGGTGAAAACTGCGCTGGGCATGATGGGGAAAATCGATCCGGAGCTGCGGCTGCCGCTATGTGCCATGGCGACCGAAACAAAGGATCAACTCACACGGGTCTTAAAGGATGCAGGTCTCATTTAGCGTGAGGGGGAAAAGTATTAGATGATCAAGGTCATTGTTGCTGGGGCGGCCGGTCGCATGGGTTGTCGGCTGGTTGCGCTGATCAAAGATTCCACCCTCTTGACGTTGGCCGGCGCAATCGAAGGGAAGGGCCACCATGCATTGGGCGACGATGCGGGAGAGACAGCAGGCTGTGGCCGCGCAGGCCTTCCGATCACCGACGATGTTGCAACGCTCCTTGATAGGGGTGAGGTGGTCGTCGACTTTTCCGCTCCAGAAGCAACCCTCCAACACTTACGCACGGTGGCACAACATCGACGAGCCATGGTGATCGGCACCACGGGGTTTTCGGCTGCCCAACTCGAAGAGCTCAAATCCCTTGCGTCCCAAGTTCCCTGTGTGGTGTCCCCCAACATGAGCGTGGGGGTCAATCTGATCTACAAGGTTATCAGCGAGATGGCGAAAACGCTGGGGGACGATTACGATATTGAAGTGATTGAAGCGCATCATCGTCTCAAAAAGGATGCGCCGAGTGGAACGGCGCTCAAGATTGCTGAAGTGTTGGCAAACGCGGTGAACCGCGATCTCGATCAGGTCGGTGTCTATACGAGAAAGGGTCTCATCGGGGAACGGAAGAAGGGCGAGATCGGAATTCAAACCATCCGTGCCGGCGATATTGTCGGCGACCACACGATTCTCTTTGGCGGGATGGGTGAACGCATCGAAGTGACCCATCGAGCGAGCAGCCGAGATACCTTTGCCCAAGGCGCCTTGCGTGCGGCTCGATGGGTGGTTCGGCAGCCGCCGGGCCTGTACGACATGATGGACGTGCTGGGTTTACGATAGTTCCTCTTCCCTGCTCCGATTCCCCATTTCATGAATCTGCCCCGCACGTATCTGCTGTGGTGGCAGG
Source organism: Nitrospiraceae bacterium (assembly GCA_035607135.1). GTDB lineage: Bacteria > Nitrospirota > Nitrospiria > Nitrospirales > Nitrospiraceae > Palsa-1315. The sequence goes on along the minus strand of DATNCR010000234.1, from coordinate 1,046 downwards.
TCCTCTGCTAAACCGTGAGCAGGCTCGCATCAGCCATGCAGCTGGAGAGATACGGAGGCGACTATAAGATTCTTCCTGCTTGGTGGTCGAAATCCATGGTGCTTCGGGTGGCCATTGACGCAGAGGGACAGGCAGGATTTCTTGGGAGGGAGTCCATCCAATCAGTACTAAACTGATATCTTTGGAAGGCGGATTCGGTTCTATCGTCGCGACGGTTAATGTCTTGCGGTAATAGGCCGAGGTTCCTGGTCCGCCGATTTCCTGCGACCACAATTCAAACAAGCAAATACTGTGATCGCAAGCCCTGCGTTCAGGTCCACTGCCCGTTCCGGCAACATCGCCCCGCGGCATTTATCACAAATCGTCATGACGACAACCTATCATGCGAAAGAATAGAAGCATATCCACCTGAAGTACTGGGTCTTCTTGGGAAGTAGGCCCTTCCGCTCATAGGCAGCTAGGCCGTTAGAGTGCGGGGAAGAATGAGGATGTGTTCGTTGATCAACCAAAACAGATTATGGGGTCCTTGACAGTAGAGGTATCGTCCCATAGGATTGTGGTATCAGGAAGAGGCCCCCACCATGTATAGAACTATCCTCCTTGTCGGGCTCCTTGTGGTGCTGTACTTTCTCCTCCGGCAGGCTTTTCGAGGGTTGAAAGGTCGGAGCGAGCCGGACCTCCTTGCTCCCGGGAAAGATCACATGGTGCAGGATCCGGTCTGCAAGGTATTTGTGCCAAGGGGAACGGCAATTACAGAAGATATTGGCGGTCAGACCTATTACTTTTGCAGCCAATCCTGCGCACACAAGTTTCAGGAACAACTTGCAGGTTAACAGCCTGAGTAACTCGAGTCGGAGAGTTTCTCTTCCTTGTCGAATTTGAGCGTAATCTGGCACTGATTGGGGGAGAAGTTAAAGAAGGGAAGACCTGATTTGCCACCGGCGATGCGATAGTAGGTCCAGGTTTCACCGCCGAAAAATCTCGAGGCCTTGCCGCTCGGGGCTCCCCAGTTCTTCTCAAACCAAGCCTTATCCTTGCCTTGGAGT
>DATNCR010000233.1:0-39386 GCA_035607135.1 Nitrospiraceae bacterium | reverse complement strand
ATAAGGATGTAGAAATGGTATTTCGAGTCGGAGAGCCGGTCGGATGACACGAGTGAAATTGATCAGTGCCTGGTTCGGGGGAGCGCTATTGCTGGCGGGAATTGTCGGCATTCTTGAATCCGGGGCGGCGGATGTCTTTCTTGAAGCCACCCGGCCAGACTTCCAAAAGATATCTCTGGGAATTGCGGGGATACAGAATGGAGGAGGCCCCGACTGGTTAGGGGGGCGAATCGAAGAAGTGCTCAAAAAGGATGTCAAGCGATCCTTGGTCTTCGATCTGGTGGATTTACCCAGTCTTGGGATTGCTACGCCCGACATCGGCAATGGGACGGGGAATGGTTCCAAGGCTGTGTTCAAACAGGCGGCTGAAAAGGGTGTCTCGGTCTTGGTCTGGGGAAAAGCCGCCATGAAAGAGGCGCAGAAAGACGCCGACGTGAACATGGAAGGTTTCGTCTATGACAGCGGCAGCGATGAAGTCGTGGGTGGGAAGCGCTATGTCGGATCGCCCTCGGTTGTGCGGCTGATGGCGCATCGCTTTGCCGATGAACTGGTGTTTCGTTACACGGGTGAGCCGGGCATTGCACGGACGAAGATCGCATATGTGGCTGAACAGGGCAGTGCCCGCGAGTTGTTCGTGATGGACTATGATGGGTACGATGCGCGCCAACTCACCAACGACGGATTCTTGAACCTGATGCCGCAATGGTCTCCGGATCGCCGCTTCCTTGTCTTCACGGCCTATCGCAATCGCAATACGCAGGATATCGACATGATTGAGTTGGCAACGGGTAAGAGGTGGACCCTGATTTCTCTCGGTGGGTTGAACATCACTCCGGCACTGTCGCCTGATGGAAACTTCCTGGCATTTGCCTCCAGCCACGAAGGCAACTCCGAACTCTATCGTTTGGATACGCGAACGAAGGCCATTCAACGCCTGACGGTGAATGCGTCAGGCGATCTATCTCCCTCTTGGTCTCCGAACGGGAGAGAACTGGTATTTGTCTCTGATCGGGGTGGCGGGCCGCAGCTGTTCCTGATGAGTTCAGACGGGTCGAATGTACGCCGTCTGACGTTTGACGGCAATTACAATGCGGCGCCGGCGTGGTCGCCGCGCGGGAACTGGATTGCCTATGTATGCCGAACCCAACAAGAGTACAAGCTGTGTGTCATTTCCCCGGACGGACAGAAACGCATGCAACTGACGACTGGACCAGGCGTCGATGATTCACCATCCTGGTCGCCGGATGGCCGACATTTGGTGTTCAGTTCGACAGCCGATGGAAAGAGCCATATCTATATGATCGATGCTGATGGTAAGGACATAGAGCGACTCACCTTCCAGGGGACACACAATAGTGCGCCAGCCTGGTCTCCAGCATCATGAGAATGGCATTATTCTTGTAGCGGATCAATAAAGACACATGGCCGACATCACCACACATCACTAACCTAGAAGAGGGAGTAGGACGATATGAACAAGACACTCTATACATGCGGTTTGGCGCTCGTGGCGAGCGTCGCATTGATTAGTATGCCTGGTTGCTCCAAAAAATCCGTGCAATCTGGCGGCGACTCCCAGTCCACTCAAGGGATGGCGAAGGGGGGGAGTCCCGATAATTCTAGATCTGGTGTCGGCAGCTTCCCAGACACCGGCGTCCAGTCTGGCGGCGGCGGGCTTCGGGGCCTCGACAAGAATCCTTCAGAAGAGCGTGTAGGTGGTGGCACGCTGTTGGCGAAGGTGGATCCTTCCAGCAGCGCCGAACGACAAATGGCTGAGGTCAGGGCCGAGCAGGCGGCTTCAGCTGCAGCAGGCTTGCGAGATGTGTTTTTTGCCTACGATAGCTGGACAATTTCCGAGGAGGGGCGGCAGGCATTGAGTCGCGATGCCGAGTGGATGAAGTCTACACCAAGTGCAGTGGTGAAGGTCGAAGGGCACTGTGATGAGCGGGGGACTTCTGCCTACAACCTCGTGCTCGGTGAAAAACGTGCGAAAGCCGCGCGGAACTATCTGGTCGAACTCGGTGTCAGTGCCAATCGTCTGTCCGTGGTGTCGTATGGGAAAGAGCGGCCGTCCTGCAATGAACATGCGGAATCGTGCTACCAGCAGAATCGGCGAGGACATCTTGCATTGAAGACCGGGAAGTAGGCGACGCGCGCTATATCCGTGGCGACTGTGACTCCGTTGTCAGCACAGAGCTGGTAAAGGATTCCTTTTATCACTGTGGGTGGAACAATGTGGAATTGTTCGGCGACAAAAGGAACCTGGGCGACGATCGGTGCAATCTGCACCGTGCTGTTGACCGGATGCGTTGCTCAACAAGCGGATCTCAAACAGACGGAAAAGATTCTGCAGCAGCGCATCAAACAAACAAGCGATGAGTCGGCACAGACCCGTGCACGCCAGAGTCAGGAGATTTCGGTGCTTCGGGAACAGGAATTGCCACAGTTGCGTGGCGAATTGGAACGGGCGCTGCACCAAGCACAGGAACTTCAGGGCAAACAGGAAGACCTCAAACAGCGCGCGGCGCAACTTGAGCAACAAACCAAGCGGCTTGAACAGTTGGCCGGTAAGCTGGAGGCGGATAGCACGACTCGCTACAACCAGGTGCGCGAGAGTCTCAATGCACAAGATCTCAAGAATAAGCAGGATCGGGATCAACTCCGCATGGACGTGAATACTCGCCTTGATGACGTGATCCGCCAGATGGAGGTCCTTCGAAAAGAGATCATCGACGTCGTGCAGAAGACGAACAGCGGGCTTGCCAAGAGCCTTGACGTACGTCTTGAGGAACAGCATAAGGAGCTGACGGATAGCCAGGTTCGGATTGAACAGTTGTCGGCAAAATTCGCACAATTCAGCCAGTCCTTAACGGCCTTCAGAGATTCGCTGACGGGATTGAACGAGCGGGTCACCCAAGAAGAGCAGGAGAGTAAAGCGTCGACCATCCATATCAATGAGATGAACAAGGCGGTGACTGGTCACTTAGGCGAGGTCAATAAGAGTGTCGCATCTGTCGCGCAAAAGTTTGCGGCCCGCTTGGATGAGCAGGACCATCGTCTGGATACCCTTTCTAAGACCGTTGATCAGGTCGCGCAGGATGGCCACGTACGAGGGGGAAGCAAGGGTGGAACACGTCAGTCGACCACGAAGCCGGCCACTCGATCGTCAGTGGTACCTTCGGTTGATTCTCAAAAGGTTGAGCTGGAATCGGCTTCGACTTCGCTCCCTGTGCAAGGCGAAACGGTGGCGTCGGCGGTCGAATCCGAAGGGTCGCTGCGACCGCAATTCCGTCAGAGTGCGGAGCGTTCCGATAAACTCGAGTACGAACGTCTGCTCACGTTGTTTCGTGATGGAGACTTGGATGGAGCCCGGCAGGGATTCGCCTCATTTTTGCGCGACTATGAGAACTCAGAGTTGTCTCCCAACGCGCGCTTTTGGCTTGGTGAGGCGCATTACGGCAAGAGAGATTATCGACAAGCGATTGATTCGTATGACCGTGTTGAACTGGATTTCCCCCGGAGCGAAAAAGTACCGGCGGCAATCTTGAAGAAAGGGTTTGCATACCTGGCGATGAAAGATAAGAAGCGCGCATTTTCGGCCTTTAAACAGGTGGTGACATCGTATCCACGGAGTCCAGAGGCAGGAAAAGCGTCCGATAAACTATCCCAGATGAAGGAATCGCGATAACCGTGATGCGCAAAAAAACAGGTTCAAGGGGGTTGGTTGTGTTTCTAGCCGGGACGATGATGCTGTGGCTCGCCGGATGTGCCAACCACGCGGATTTTGTGGAGTTGCGTGACCACTTATCCACAGTGTCGAGATCTCAAGATCAAGATCAAAAGCGCCTGGACGCCCTTCAACGACGTTTAGAGGCATTGGAGCGGGTAAGGGATAGCGAGTCCGCCAGACCAAAGCTTGATCCGAGGTTTGATGAACTGTCTGCACGGATCCAAAAATTGGAGGGCCGGCTGGCCAAATCCGAGGAGGCTGCGGGCATGCCGGTCGTGCCTAAAATGGAGCCAATCCCAGGAGAACCTGCTCGCCTCCCCAAACCGCAGAAGCCGACGGATGGTCCGACGATGATGCCCGGTGTGCCCACGATTACCCCCACATCGGCCTTCAATCTGGCATACAACGACTATCTCAACGGGAAATACGAGCTTGCCGTGGCGGGCTTTCAGCGATTTGTCAAAGATTTTCCCGGTACATCACTGACACCGAATGCCTATTACTGGTTGGGAGAATCTTCCTATCAACAGAAGGATTACGTGCGTGCGATGCAATCGTTCGAGTACCTCGCGATGGAGTATCCCGGGAACGAGAAGGTGCCGGCTGCCCTCTTTAAATCGGGGCTCGCCGCAGGGGAAACCGGAGATCTCGCCAAATCGAAGAAAAATCTCAAACGGGTCATCGAAGAGTTTCCCACGTCGGACGAGGCGAAACTGGCTAAGAATAAGCTGGCCGAGATTCGATGATCGGCCGTCCACCGGGATGGGTCAGGGTGGCTTTCTTATTCCCGGTGTTCCCTGGAGTCTAATTTCATGCTCGCCGCCAGTTGCTCCGCGAAGATCCACGTCCTCCCAGGCGACGTCGTCAGCCGCATCGCGGCTGGTGAAGTCATCGAGCGTCCTGCCGCCGTCGTAAAAGAATTACTAGAAAACAGTCTCGATGCCGGTGGTCTGCATGTCACGATCGATGTAAAAGATGGTGGCGTGACCCTTATTCGAGTCACGGACGATGGGGAGGGGATCAGCCGTGCAGACCTTCCCCTGGCCTTCGAGCGGCATGCGACCAGCAAGCTCAGGTCCGATCAGGATCTCGCCTTGGTGACGACGATGGGCTTTCGTGGCGAGGCATTACCGAGCATTGCATCCGTTTCCCATGTGCTGGTGACGACCGCAACGAGACAAGATACAGTGGGTTCACAGCTCACACTGGTGGCCGGAGCAGGTCGCGCTATCGTGGATGCCCCCGCCGTGCCTGGCACTCGGATCGACGTGTCCAATCTATTTTTCAATCAGCCGGCAAGAAAGAAATTTCTGAAGTCGGCCACGACCGAGTTTTCCCATATCAGTCATGTCGTGCAACTCGCAGGCCTCGCCTGGCCATCGGTGCATTTCCGTCTGACCCATAACGGCCAGGAGATTCTCAACTATCCCGCCGTGACAGCTGATCGTGATCGAATACTTCAAGTCTATCGCCAGGCATTTCTCGATCGGACAATTGAGGTGCGAGGCCGGATAGCGGGATGCTCGATTCGCGGCGTGATGGTCGATCCTCTTCATGCGCGGGCCTCGAGAACGCCACAGGAATTGTTTGTGAATCGGCGCCCCATCCGCAATGCGACGGTGTTTCATGCGGTCATGGATGGGTATGGATCATTTTTGCCCAAAGGGCATCATCCGACATATGTGCTCTTTCTGGATCTCGAACCGGACCGACTCGATGTCAACGTACATCCCACGAAGAAAGAGGTTCGTTTTGCAGAAACAGAAGCACTTCATCAGTTAGTGCGTCAGTCTGTCCGTCACGCACTCGGTGGGCCCGAGCGGAAGGTCGTGCTGGGTCTCACGCAGTCGGGGCTGTCACAGACAATCCCGGAGTTCGCTCTCACTGCTGGACGGCAGACCTCATCGTCCGGATATTTTCACCCGGCCCCTTTGACCGCAACTCTAAGACAGGACGCCAGAAACAAGGTGAGCGACACGGTGCCCCTGTCTGGTACCGTCGAGGGAAATCAGTTGGCCTTCGCCCATGAGGCAACGGCGGCATATCAGCAGGCAGAGAGGCCGGGCATCGTGCCGCTTGGACAAATCCTCCGTACCTATCTCGTGGCGCAGGTGGGCGACGAATTGCAAGTGGTCGATCAGCATACGGCGCACGAACGCGTCCTTTTCCAACGGCTGTGGCGGGAGTGGCAGAGTCGGGATATCCCTTCGCAGCCGCTGTTAATTCCGGAGCCGATCGAATTGTCGGCGGCGCAGAACACGCTGTTGCTCAAGCGCCGTGATGATTTGGAAAAACTCGGTCTCCTGATTGAACCGTTTGGTACGACGGCTGTGGCCATTCGCGGGGTGCCGGTCGGGTTGGGCAAGGTTGATGCGGCTGTCCTGGTGCAGGATCTGCTCGACGATTTAATCGAGTGGGACACCGCATCGTCTCTGGAACTACGGGTTCAACCGGTATTGGCGTCGTTGGCCTGTCACGGAGCGGTGCGTGCCGGACGTACCTTGGCCCTTCCAGAGATTCAACAGTTGATTCACGATTGGGTGCAGGAAGGGTTGATTATGACCTGCCCGCATGGACGCCGCACGGCGTTTCGTCTTTCGACCGATGAGCTGGCCAAGCTGTTCGGGCGGGTTGGATGGTCCTGATGGCCATTCCAGCGAGAGCGATGTGTCGTCTATCCGAGACGCAGGTCCACTGCAAGCCTGTCATCGTGCTGATAGGCCCGACTGCTGTGGGGAAGAGCCGCGTCGCGGTCGAAGTGGCAAAGGCGTTCGAAACCGAGGTACTCACCGCAGACTCCCGGCAAGTCTATCGTGGGATGGACGTCGGGACGGATAAGCCGACTTCGGAGGAGCGCCAGGGTGTTCCTCATCGGCTGATCGATCTCGTCAATCCTGACGAATCATTTAATGCAGGGTTGTATCGACGTCAGGCGCTCGATGACATCGAGCGCCTCTATCGAGGCTGCCGCCTTCCATTGGTCGTTGGTGGCACAGGGCTGTATGTGAGGACTCTGCTCAAGGGCTTGTGCGACGCACCACCAACCGATCCGATCGTGCGGGGGGCCCTGCAGCAGGAGGTGCAGGACCACGGGCATGATCGCCTCTATGCGCGGCTCGTGGCTGTCGATCCTGTCGTTGCGGCCCGATTGCACCCCCGCGACGAATCCAAAGTGATCCGCGCGCTGGAAGTGCATCAGGTATCCGGTCGTCGGATGTCGGAGTATCAGCAGGAGCATGGATTTGCCGAGCGACCGTTTTCAGCCTTGATCATCGGCTTGAACCGCGACCGCGATGCCCTGTATCGGCGTATCGAGGAACGGATTGATTGGCAATTGGCCCACGGCTTGATAGAAGAGACGAAGCAGCTCCTGGCCCGGGGGTATCGACGCGACAGCGCAGCCATGAAGGGCCTGGGGTATCGCCAGGTGGCTGAGCACTTGGCCGGCGAGTATGACGCCACTGAAATGGTTCGGCGATTCAAACGGGACACGAGACATTATTCCAAACGACAAATGACGTGGTTTCGAAAGGAACCGGGGATTCAGTGGTTGACAATCGGGGAGTCGGAGTCGGTTCAGCACACGGCAGCGCTGGTGACCGCACAGGTCGATCGCTTTCTCGCCACACTTGGTGATCCAGGATGACACGGCAGAGGAGCGTATCGCGCGCAGATATCGGGATCATCGGCGGCAGCGGGCTCTACGAGATCGAGGGATTTCGGAAGGTCAAGGAACTGGCGGTCAAGACTCCCTTCGGGCCTCCCTCCGATAAGATACTGGTTGGCGAGTTGGACGGAGCTCGCATCGCATTTCTCTCCCGGCATGGACGAGGCCATTGGATCAATCCCTCAGAAATCAACTATCGCGCAAATATTTATGCACTCAAGTGGGTCGGGGTTCGACAGGTGATCTCTGTGAGTGCAGTCGGGAGTATGAAGGAGTCAATCCAACCCGGGGACGTGATAGTGCCTGATCAGTTTATCGACCTCACCAAGCGGCGGGTGTCCACATTCTTTGAGGGAGGGATTGTCGCACATGTGGCATTTGGCGATCCGGTCTGCGCCTCGCTCGGTGCGGTATTGTTGGCTGCGGCCCGTACAGTCGGTGCGACTGTGCATCAGGGCGGTGTCTATCTCTGCATCGAAGGACCGCAGTTTTCGACCAAAGGGGAGTCTCGGCTGTATCGCCAGTGGGGAGCCAGTGTGATCGGGATGACGAATCTGCCTGAGGCCAAGCTGGCACGTGAGGCAGAGCTCTGTTACTCCACGGTGGCCTTGGCGACAGACTACGATTGTTGGCATGAGACTGAAGAGGCCGTCACGGTTGAGGGGATCTTGACCACGCTCCGTCAGAATGTCACGCTGGCCAAGCGACTATTGCGAGCGGCGCTGCCTGGGGTGGCCGATGTCAAGGCCTGCAGCTGTCAGCACGCATTGCAACATGCCATTATCACGGCACCGGATCGGATGCCTGCGTCCCTCCGACGGAAACTGGCTTTGTTGATGGATCGGGTTGTTCCGGCACAGAAGGGGATTCATTAAGCGATGGGAAAGTTGCTCGTTGTCGGGTCGGTCGCGTTGGATACGGTAAAAACACCCTTCGGGGAGGTCAGCGAGGTCCTTGGGGGATCGGCCACTTTCTTTTCGACTGCAGCCAGCTACTTTACCAGCGTCGATCTCATCGCAGTGGTAGGGGAAGATTTCCCCCCGCAGCACCTGGCGTTCCTCAAGAGCCGTGGCATCGATGTGACGGGATTGGAGCATAGGCCCGGGGCGACGTTTCGATGGAAGGGGGAGTACACCCATCAGTTGAACGAAGCGCGCACGCTCGATACGAAACTCAATGTATTCGAAACCTTTCGACCAAAGATTCCCGAGGCCTATCGATCGCCGGATCTCTTGTTTTTGGGCAATATCGATCCGGAGATTCAGTTGGATGTGTTGCAGAAGCTTCCACGTCCGCCTGTTGTCGCATGCGATACGATGAACTTTTGGATCAACGGCAAGCGAGATGCGTTATGGCGGGTTTTGGAGCAGGTCGATATTTTGATTATTAACGATGGAGAGGCCCGGGCCCTTGGCGAAGATACGAATCTGGTGAAGGTCGCACAAAAAGTACTCGCGCGTGGACCCAAACACCTCATCATCAAGCGTGGGGAGTATGGGGTCCTGATGTTCAACGAGAAACAGGTGTTCGGAGCTCCGGCCTTTCCGCTTGAAGACGTGCGCGATCCAACCGGTGCGGGGGATACCTTCGCCGGTGGCTTCCTGGGCTACCTGACGGCGACCGGCAATCGTTCGGTCGAGGCCTTCAAGCAAGCGATTATTTTCGGGAGCGTGATGGCGTCATTTACCGTAGAAGCCTTTAGTCTTGACCGATTGCGAATCCTGGACTACAAAGAAGTTGAAGAACGGTTTCGAGCCTTCAAGCAGTTGACTCATTTCGAGGACATTTCGTGACGCAGATTCACTGTGCTGGTTCGTGGATTCGACCATTCGTGGGTCTGGTGCTGGTATTGGCCCTGTTGATCGGATGGCTGCCTGGTTGTGCCACATCAGAAGGTTCGGCACAGAAGTCAAAAGGATATTACCAGGAAGGCGTCGCGAGCCTGGAGCAGGATCAGCAGAAGGCGTTTGTGGCATTCCAGAAAGCCGTGACGCTCGACCCTGACAACAAAGAAGCACGATACGCGCTTGGCCATATTCTGGCGCTGCAGGGTAAATTGCCCCAAGCCGAGCAAGAATTTCGGGCTGCGACGGCACTAGATGATAGTTACTCGGAAGCGTACACCTATCTGGGCCAAGTCTTGGAGAAACAGGGGCGGTGGAAGGAAGCGATCGCGGCATTTCGTCGAGCACTGACCAATCCCTTGTATGTCACGCCGGACCTGGCCCGATTCCATCTTGGCCGGGTGCTGGCTCACGAAAATGATTATCAGGCTGCGATGGAGGCATTTGAGGATGCCCTCGTGGTCAATCCTCCCAACGTTCCACCGGCGCAGTTGCACTTGGAGTTGGGACGCGTATATTACAAGCTGGGGTTTGAACGACGCTCAAGAGAAGAGTTGACGAAGGTGACGACGCTCGACAAGGGCGGTGAGTATGCCGCAGCTGCGAAGGAACTCCTGACACGGATTAAGCCATAGAGAGACACCGATGGAATCGATCGGCGAATTTTTCAGGCAAGTGCGAGAGACCAAAGGGCTCACGATCGACGAAGTCGCATCGAAGACGCGCATTCGAACTGATTTTGTGAAAGCGTTGGAAGATGGGAATTTCGCCAAGTTGCCCGATCAAGTATTTGCACGCGGGTTTGTCCGATCCTATGCCCGATCCCTGGGGCTTGATGAAGACGATGCGATCCACCGATTCGATCAATCAGCAGGTGCCTATTACGACAAGCATGTCGAACGGGAACGGTTGAGAGTCCGGCAGGCGGAAGAAGAGCGGAAGCGTAAAGCCAACCGAAAGGCCGTCGCGATCGCGATCGGGATCGCGATTATCACGCTCATCTTCCTCTTAAGCCGTGAACAGTCGTCCCTCTTGGTCCGTCGTTCGAGTTCAGATGTTCCGGTCTCCGCAGCCAAGCGGACCCCTCCGCCGATTCCAGAAGCTCAGGATGGCCCGCCAAGCCAGCAGGTCGAGCCTGCCCCATCGGCTCCCAAGGCTAAACCTAGCGAGTCTCCTGTTGTGCCAGCTGAGACAGCCGTGAAAAAAACTGTTGAACCAGTGACCAGCTCCGTACCCACAACTTCGGCTGTCCCAGAACTGGCGGCTCCGAGTCCTTCATCGCTGGGAAGCGATGGGCCGCTGGGGGGGATTTCACTGGAAGGGTCTGGAGCACAGGATGGACAGTTGGCCCTGGATCTTGAGGCCACAGAGCTGAGTTGGGTCGTCGTTCAAATCGATGGCGGCAGTCCTCAAGAGGCTCTGCTCCGACCTGGAGAAAAGGCTAGATGGAAAGGCCAGGACCAGTTTATCTTGACGCTTGGTAATGCCGGAGGCGTCAAAGCCGAACTCAATGGCCAGCCTCAAAAGCCTTTCGGTCCGAGCGGAAAAGTTGCACGCGATATTGTCATCAAGCGCTGATCACTCTCCAGCAGGATGCTGAAAAAGTCGCTCTTCTCACCCGCCCAGCCCCGGCGCGCCGAAGCGCGCCTTTTCCCATGTGTCGTTCTCGACTCATCGAAATCCTCAACGTACCGATTAAGAGTCTCGGAGGTCGGAATTGCTGGAGGGGTCTTTCCGTTCGCCAAGATCCATTGTACGGGCGACCGGCCCCACGAAGTGCGGTCGGTACCTCCTCCGGTTTCGACTCGCCTGCGGCCTTGCTTCGGGCAAGGCACGTCTCGGCGCGCCGGGGTTGGGCGGCGGGTGCGAAGTCTGGCCTTTTTGAGCATCCTGTGTGACCGTTCTGCTGGTTTGCCACACGGGTGGATTCTAGAAATTCTAGCGTGCCAACGTAGTTTTTCCGCAACCTGTTAGTACCCTCCATCTGGTCACAGCACGGCCTCCTTCTTACTTGTGTTGGCCCATCTTACTATTGGTATCCAACCATGTTCCGATTCGGTGGCAGACGCTCTTGGCTCGTTTCGACGAGGGCTGTACAGGCGGACATCACGGGATGGGGCACTGCAGCAGAGACTGAGGCGCAATGGTGTCACCCTATCAAGATTTCTGAGCCTTCTGCGAGGGGCATGCTCCTAACTAGCCGGAATATCGTGCCTCGCAATAGTAGGTGTTCTGGCACGAGCTTTGAGTGTTATCCGATAGACGGGACATATGCCGCTGCGTTGAAGTGAGTATGTGACCGGGAACGATGAGGAAAAGAGGAAGGGAGTGCAAGGTCAGGTAACACCGTGGATTGCTTGACATGAGTGGAGGGCCATTGTTATATTCGCCCGCGTTTTGTCTCTTTGATATGAATCTCATGAGTAGCGGCCATGACGCCGAGTTCATGTGTGGTGGTTAAACACAAAGGAGGACATCTGATGGGGTATTTTTCTAAGTTTCTGGGAATCAGCGCAGCGCTGATGCTGTTGTCGGTCTCGGCGTATGCAGCCGAAGAGCGGGACCCGCTTAAAGCCCGTGTTCCAGCGGACCAGATGGCCGACGCGAGAGCCATGAAGAACCCGGTCGCCGTAACCCCGGAGAACATTGCCAAAGGAAAGGCATTATTCGAGGGAAAGGGCACATGCTTCAATTGCCATGGTAAGGACGGGGATGGACTGGGCGAGGCCGGTAAAATTCTGAATCCAGCTCCCCGCAATTTCACGAACTGCAAGTTCCACAAGAAGCGGAAAGATGGCGAGCTCTTCTGGGTGATCAAGAACGGGAGTGCAGGTACAGGCATGGTTCCCTTGATCCCAGCCGCAATCACCGAAGAAGAAGCGTGGACGATCATCAATTACGAACGGGCTTTCTGCAAAGGCGAGTAATTTCACCACAGCGGTGAGTTCAAGAGGGTGAAGGATTCAATCCTTCACCCTCTTTTTTGTCTCCCGATCATGGAACGTTGTTTCGGGATAATCCGTGGAAGAGGTGAGACACATACCGCGAGGGAGGAGATGAGTGTTGTGGCCTGCCAAGGATTTGATGAGTAAGGAGAGTGGGATTGTAGTGACCCGCTAGTGGCCTTCTGTACTTTGGATTGCAGCAACCTTGGTGAGGATCAAGGCAGCGGAAGGATCTGTTGGGAGCATTGTCGGAACCGTAAACGGGCGTTGCTCCTGATTCAGGTATGTCTTAGAGGCCCAGCGCACTTTCTGACTGAGATAGGTGACCGTTTCGCCGAGTGTCACGTCGCCGTCCCGATTCGTATCGGCCTCGCCGCGCAAGGCCCGCAGCAAATAGTAGGTGAACAGCCCATGCCGATGCTGGTCGTCCTCCAAGGCCCGCCCAATGCCGCTGATTCCGATGACGTGGAGGGTCGAACTCCCCATGGGATTCCATTCGGGAGGAACGGCATTGGTCCGGCTATCCGACCCTATACGCGACACAATGCCGTCGAACAGAAACACCGTCTGTTTTGCGTGTAAGCGCGATAGCGCTGCATCCAACTTCTTGAGCGGATAGGCCCGTGAGGCAGTCATAGCGGTCCCATCGTATGGTATTAGGAACGATTCTCCTGTCGGAGAGACTGAGGCCAGACCGGCAAAATAGACAATCACAACTGCGTCCCTGGTCATGTGAGGCGGCAGCCAATCCAGCAGGACTTCGTCGATATCCGAACGTATCGCCTTTTGGTCCCGCAGCAGACGAATATTGGAGGCGGGCAATCCACCGAGGGTCTGAAAATAGCTCGAGACCATTTCGGCATCCCATGTCGCGAATTTGCGGGATGGGGCTTGCTGGTCTCGATAGGAGCCAATCCCGATTGAGATCAAGTAGGTGTGGGATTGCTGAAATCCAGTTGTTGCAATAGGGAGCATATCCACGCTGTCGGCTGTGAGGCCGGTGGGTTGGATTGACAGGGTCATGGTTTGCGTCGGTGGCTGAGTACGGGTTCCTGCATCAGAGACCGCCACGTGGATTTCGGCCTTCTGTTGCTGGACGAGCTGCGGCAACGTGGCCACAAACTCGATCGAACGGGACTGGCCAGGCTGCAGTCGTCCGACCACCAGCGTGGTGGTAGAAAACTGGGCGAGTACCGCGGCGGTTCCCGTCAAGGATGCCGTCACCCCCTGAAGTTCCTGCTCTCCTCCATTCACGACGCCGATGCGGACCAGAATGCGCTCGCCTCCTTCGAAGATGAGATTACTGTTCTCGTCCAGGACAGCGGCTTTAAACGAGAGTGCCGATCGAGTGCCTTGGGCCGGTACGGCAGGTATTGATGGAATTGGTCTCGCCGGCGATGTTGCCACGTCTGCTGGAGGAGTTCCACCTGTCGTTGCTAACTGTGTCCGAACGACGTGCATGAATTGTGTCGAGAGGGCAATTCCAGCGTCATGCACGAACTCCCCGATATTACCGTAATCGCATCGCCGTTGGAGCTGTTCGAGAATAAGGCGTTGCTGGTGTGTAATGGAAACGGTTTGTCGGCCAAGCTCTTTTCCATCGGAATCTTTAAATGTTAAGAGCGTCTCGAGGATCATGTCCGCCGGTACTCGATCATACACACCATCAGCCCAGAGTTTGAGCCTCGATCGTTGGAGCGTGACCAGGATCTCCGTATCGTGCCGGACCGGTGGCACGATTCCACCGGTGACGGTCACGGCCGTAAAATTTTGGACGGCGGCGTCGATCACGATCGATTCGACGTCTTCCCCCACGTTGAGCTCGTGCGGGCTGTTGCAGGCATCAATGTACGGCATTTTGAGATTCGTGAAGGAGGAATCGAAGGTCAACTTGACAGAGTTGGGGAGACGTGGACCCAGATCCGGCAATGGGGTACGTTGAAGCATCGAAGTGATCTTCTCGCATCCCCACAGTCCACCCACGGTGACGATGAGACTCAAAAGGAAGACCCCATGCATCGTGAATCGATAAGGTGAGCCTGTTGGGTATTGTTCAGTGGGCATGACCTGAGGAAGTTATCCGCTGTGACCGGTTCGGCTACTGGAATTCAGACCGGGGACCGTACCGAAATGTCAGGCTGAATGCAACAGGGTGCCGTGGCTGTATATTTACAACGGACATGCCTACGAAAGGTGTCTGTCCCTGAGGTTGCCGGAAGAGGAGGTAATCCCCGATGGACGCACGGCGGCGTAGGGAAGTGAGAGTCGGCTGAATGCGCCTTGATGAAAGCCTCGTGGTTATGATGATGGAGAAGCATAGTGGCCCATGCTCCCATTCCGTCGGATCACGGCCAATTCGCCTAACATGGCGAAGCTATCTCTAATGACACGAAACTTTGAGTTGGGTTGATGGGACCAATTCACCGGGATTTCGGCGATATGGTATCCGCGTTGTTGCGCGACATAGAGCAGCTCGAGATCGAAGCCATAGCCATCGATCGAAGAGACTCTGAAGAGGTCCGCTGCCACGGTTTGACGGAACAGTTTGAAGCCGCATTGCGTGTCGGTAATTCCTTTGAGGCTGCTCTGCCGCACGATTGACTTGAAGAGGGTGGTCAGAACAGTTCGATACCAGCGGGTCTGGACGGCATAGCCTGGCAGCTGTGAGGCGAGTGCGCGCGATCCGATAGCCACGTCGGCTCCATTCGCCACGGCCTGTTCGAGCCGGGCGAGTTCCTGAATCGGAGTCGCACCGTCCGCATCGGCAAAGAGTTGTAGCCGTCCGACAGCGGCGTGCATCCCTCGGCGTACGGCCGCGCCTTTCCCTCGGCGCACTGGTGCACGAAGCAGCTGAATCTCCGGGGTTGATGAAGCGAGCGACTCAACAACGGCGGCCGTGGAATCGGTGCTGCCGTCGTCAACCACGAGCACTTCGTAAGTCTGTCCTCGATCTTGCATAAATGAGGTGATGCTTCGAAGGTAGGGAAGAATACGAGCAGCCTCGTTATGGGCAGGAAGAACGATGGACCATTGGATAGTGCCTGACATATTTTGACAGGACAGGGGAACCAATCATGTACTGGTGATGGGCGATAGTGCCCGGCTCAGAGCTTTATTCGAGCATGGTAGCGAGCCTCAAGATTGATTGCAAGGGTGGGGGATGCTACTGGACTTGACAGACCAGCCACTGGGGAGCGAACGTGGAAGTGTGAAGCAGCGGATGACTTAGTCTCATGTTCAGCGCAGGTATTCCAGCGACCCCCGCAGGCTGGTGTCAGATATGGAAGAGCGAGGGATGCTGAACGAGCGAGACGGGCACACGTGATAGGAGCCTAATCTGTCCCCATCGCACCCTTTTTGCCTCGCGCGCGCAACATGATGGTCATGTGTATTGGTTTCCCTTCAGGCTCATTTGAATGAAGGCTTGGCGGGGGACTATTAGTCTTTGAAGCCCTCGGAACTGATAGTGTACAATGTTGCGTTCAGCTTATGCTGTCGTATTGATTAACCCTGTGGAGGAACGCTGTTATGGTCATCCGGAGTAAGGAGGGGAATATCCGAGGTCTTGTCGCAGGTATCGGTTTGGTCATGGGTACCTTTGCATGTACTACCCTGCCGAATGAACCCTCAGCCATAGCCGCCGGGGTTCCAGCCGGGCTAGCACAAGGATTTTCAGAAATCGTCAAGCAGGTTACGCCGGCGGTGGTCAATATCGCGGTAACCGGAGGTGGGAAAAGCGGAGGGCGAGGTCGGAGACCGCCGTTACCGCCAGGTCCTTTTGAGGGACCTCCGGGTGAAGAGGCGCCGGGGGGTGAACTCCCGACTCCTCCGCCGATGCCTCCGGGTGGAGGGCATGGACGCCCTGATCAAAGCGCCGGATCCGGCGTCATTGTGGATGCGAGTGGATATATCGTGACGAACAATCACGTGGTAGAAGGCGCCACGCAGATCACCGTCACGCTGAGCGATCGACGTGAATTCAGCGCAAAAGTGGTGGGAGTTGATCCGAAGACGGACTTGGCTGTGGTCAAGATCGAGGCCAAGAACCTTCCGGCCTTAAAGTGGGCCGAGTATGAGAAATTGCAGGTCGGCGATGTGGTATTGGCAGTCGGTAGTCCGTTCGGACTGAGTTCGACCGTGACCCTGGGCATCATCAGTGCGCTAGGACGCGGCAATGTCGGCATAGCCGACTACGAAGATTTCATTCAGACCGATGCCGCTATAAATCCGGGTAATTCCGGCGGGGCGCTGGTCAATTTGAACGGCGAACTCATTGGGATCAATACGGCAATTTTTTCAAGGACCGGCGGGTCGGAGGGAATTGGATTTGCCATTCCGAGCAGTATCGCGTTGGATATCGTCGAGAGCCTGCAGAAAACCGGTAAGGTGGTGCGCGGTTGGATGGGGGTGGCGATTCAAGAGATCACGCCGGCCTTGGCCAAATCCTTCAAGCTCCCGGAACAGCGCAAAGGCGTACTCATCAGCGATGTGAATGAGAACGGCCCTTCCCATGCGGCAGGTATCAAGCGCGGCGATGTGGTGGTTGCGTTCAACGGGAAAGAGGTCCTCAACGTGAGTCAGTTGCGAAACCTTGTCGCACGCACGATGGTTGGCAAGGATGCGCAGGTGAAGGTGTTGCGAGACGGTAAGGAACAGACCATCGCTGTGAAGGTGGCGGAACGGCCGACGGATGAGATGTTGGCAAAAAAAGAGCCGTCACCTCCGAAGGATCCGGTCGAAACCGTGAAGCTGCCGGATAATGTCTTGGCGTCTCTTCGCGTGCAGGCTTTGGATGCGGCCACGATGAGTCAATTGAACATCCCGGCGAAGATGACGGGTGTGGTCGTGACGTCGGTCGAAAACGGTGGTCCTGCGGAGGCAGCGGGTCTGCAGCGCGGTGACGTGATTCAGGAAGTGAATCACGAAGTCGTGAAGACGCTCGAGGATTATCAGAAAGCTTCGAGTGTCCTGAAAAAAGATGAGTTGGCTGTTCTGCTCCTGAGTCGGCAGGGGAACAGCCTGTTTGTTGCGGTCAATCCCCAGTAACACGCATGACGCTGGCCGCGGCCGCTCGGCATCCGAGCAGCCGCGGCCAACCATCGGATGAATGGTTCGAATGTCCTACGGCCTGAATTCCATCAACCAGTGGTTACAAGACACGATCTTTAAACCGCTGGAAGATAAAAAAATGCCGGTGATGGAGCACCTCGTGGAGCTTCAGGTCCGGTTGACACGCGTGGCGATCATCACGGCCGTGGTGTTTGTCGGCACATTTTTCTATGCCGACCAGTTGGTCAAGTGGCTTCGCATTCCTCTCCAGAACATGTTTATGCCAGGCTCCCTGTCGTGGGCGCCGACCGATCTACCAACGGTTCCATTCGTCTTTCTCGCGCCGGCTGAGGCGTTATGGCAAAACGTCAAGGTGGCTGGGCTGTTTGCCCTTGGTGCTGCGACGCCATACATTCTCTGGGAAGTCTGGCATTTCGTTGTGCCGGGTCTCCATGCCCAGGAACGGCGTTTTGTGGCACCATTTGTATTGTTGACCGCCCTGGCATTTTATGCAGGGGTGGGCTTTTCATTTTTTTTCGTACTTCCCTTCGCGCTGAATTTTTTACTGTCCTATGGCATCAACGCCGGCTTCGTCCCCCAGATCTCCATTGCACAGTACGTCGGGTTTGCCCTGTGGTTCCTGATTGTATTCGGGCTGATTTTCGAAGTCCCTCTCGCGATTACGCTCATGGCGAAGCTTGGGTGGGTCGATGCGCCCTTTCTCAAGCGGTATCGCAAGTGGGCACTGCTGGGGTCGTTTATCTTTGCCGCAATTCTTACCCCAACGCCTGATCCCTTTAACCAATGCCTCATGGCTCTGCCGATGTATGTCTTCTATGAAATCGGGATTTTTAGCGCAGGGTTTTTCAACAAGAAGAAGCCGGTTCCGGAAGGGCCAGCTGTGCCAGCCGTAGCCGCTGCATCGGCAGGAAACGGCAGAGCGCCGTCGGTGGGACTCCCGAACGTGGGAGGGAACGACTACGTCGGCGTGCCGTCAGATCGACGGCGATGATGAGTACGGATGGATCCGGTCTAACGTGCTACAGAAGGAAGAGACATGGCTCGTGAATTGAATGTCATTCAGCCTCCTAGCTCAAGCGGCAGTGATGCGTGCGTCTACATGTGGGCCTGCGCGATCTGCGATGAGAACGAAACCTGTCAGAAGGACAAAGAAGGGCACAGTCGCTGGTTGGTCGCGAAACGGATGGAGCGGATCGAATACAAAGTCCTCATCATGAGCAACAAGGGTGGGGTCGGAAAGAGTACCTGTACGACGAATCTTGCTGTGAGTCTTGCGCTCAAAGGGTGGCATGTCGGCATCTGCGATATGGATATCCATGGCCCGAACATTCCAAAGATGGTGGGGGCCGAAGGGCAGAAACTCAAGATCAGCAGTTCGGGTGGGATTATCCCGTTTCAGGCATATAACCTCAAAATCGCTTCGATGTCTTTCTTATTGCAGAATTCTGACGATCCGATCATCTGGCGCGATGCATACAAGTATGAGTTCATCAACCAGCTCTTGGGCGGCGTCGAATGGCAGGATCTCAATTTCTTGTTTGTCGACTTACCTCCCGGAACCGGCAATGAATCGGTTACGACCATCGATCTGCTCGGCAATGTCAGCGGTGCGGTGATTATCACGACGCCACAGGAAGTGGCCTTACTGGATTCCCGCAAGTCGGTCTCGTTCTGCAAAGACAGTGAAGTCCCGATCATTGGAATTGTCGAAAATATGAGTGGTTTAGAGTGCCCCCATTGCCACAACCACATCGAGGTGTTTCGTCAAGGCGGCGGGGAAGCCTCCGCAATTGATATGGGCGTGCCCTTCCTCGGGCGCATCCCCCTCGACCCCGATGTCGTGATCCAGTCTGATGCGGGTGAGCCATTTGCGATGTTTAATTCTGACACGCCGACGGCGGAGTGCTATCACGATATTGCCAATAAGGTCGAAGCGTTCTGCAAGAAGCGTGGGTCGCTCGTAAAGATTGCCTCTCCGCAGGCGCACTGATGGAGGAGAGATTGTGAAGGCCACAGACGCGACGGAGGGGCTCACGCAACTGCATGATGCGCAGCAGATTGTGTTAAAGGCCACGCCGACATTGGGGTTGGAGAAGATTTCGATCCTTGATGCCCTTGGCCGTGTCCTTGGCGAGGATATTGTGGCGGAGCGGGATAATCCACCCTGGAACAATAGTGCGATGGACGGGTTTGCGGTCCGGTGGGTTGATATCAGGCAGGAACACGCGATTCAGAAACCAGTGACGCTTGCAGTAATTGAAGATGTGGCTGCAGGCAAAATGCCTTCAAAATCCGTCGGTGCGGGGCAAGCGATTCGCATCATGACCGGGGCCCCGCTCCCGAAGGGTGCAGATACGGTCTTGAAGGTCGAAGACACCGAGCATACGTCGGATTCCGTTCGCGTCTTCAAGCCGGAAC
Organism: Nitrospiraceae bacterium; assembly: GCA_035607135.1. Taxonomy (GTDB): domain Bacteria; phylum Nitrospirota; class Nitrospiria; order Nitrospirales; family Nitrospiraceae; genus Palsa-1315. The sequence continues at coordinate 19,712 of DATNCR010000233.1, read as the reverse complement.
AGCAGGGCGCCAACATTCGCCCTCAAGGCGAAGACGTCAAGAAGGGCGAATGTATCATCGGGAAAGGGACCAGGATTCGCCCGGGTGAAGCGGGGATGTTGGCGATTCTCGCCAAGTCATTCATTTTTGCCTATCAACGGCCTCGGGTAGCGATCCTTTCGACCGGTGATGAATTGGCGGATTTGGACGAGCGGTTCAGCGATGACAAAATCATTAACTCCAATAGTTATGGAATTGCGGCAGCCGTTCAGGAGGCGGGTGGCATTCCTCTGTTGCTGGGGATTGCAAGGGATACGCCTGCGGCACTGAAAGAAAAGATTTCGCATGGACTCACGGCAGACATTCTGGTGCTGTCCGGTGGCGTGTCGATGGGCGATTACGATTTTACGAAGGCGGTCTTCCAGGAACTGGGCGCAGAGATGCACTTCTGGAAGTTGGCGATTCGGCCGGGGCAGCCGCTTGCCTTCGGCAAGATTCAGGGTAAGCTGGCCTTTGGCTTGCCAGGGAATCCCGTGTCCTCCATGATGACATTCGAACAGCTTGTACGGCCGACTCTGCTCAAAATGAGCGGACATCCGAATTACGGTCGTCCGGTTGTGCAGGCGATCTTCCAAGAGGCATTTTCCAAACGGACGGACCGACGCCACTTTCTACGCGGCGTGCTCACTCGAGAAGATGGTGTCTTCATGGTTCGAACGACTGGTGCGCAGGGGTCTGGAATATTGACCTCTATGGTGAAGGCCAATTGTTTGATCGATATCCCCGTCGAAGTTGAACGAGTGAGCCCGGGCGATCTGGTATCGGTTCAACTGTTAACCGGAGAAGTCTGGGCCAGCTCCAGTGATCCAGGCCAGACGAGCAACCATCACCTCTCCTGCTGCTGAGGCAATGGAGGAAGCGCTGAGCAAGGCAGTGCGGCGGTTCACCCACGATTGATTCGTGACACATAACAAAGGGCTCACTTTTCATGGCTGTACCTATTGTCTCGTTTGTCGGTCGGTCGAACAGTGGGAAGACCACCCTGATCGAGCGTGTGATCCCTGAGTTGGTCCGGGCCGGTTACAAGGTGGCGACGGTGAAGCGGACCGGACACGGATTTGATCTCGATACGGAAGGGAAGGACAGCTGGCGCCACAAGCAAGCCGGCGCCAGCGCCGTGCTGGTACTTTCCAAGGGAAGTCTGGCGATGTTTGCCGATACAGATGATCAGATGAACGTCGAAGATGTGCGTGATCGATTTCTCGATCATACCTATGACCTGATCATTGCCGAAGGATGGAAACACGAGGGATATCCGAAAATCGTCGTTGTCCGTGATCAGATCGGCGAAGTTCCTCTCTCCACTGAAGGGCTGCTTGCGGTGGTCTCGGACAAGCCCGTCGATCTATCCGTACCCTTGTTCGGCCGGGACGATTTTGTCGGTGTGGCCGCCTTGATCATGAAGCAGTTTCCAAGATCGCAGTCTTGTGCGGAGCATGGACTGGAAACCTAAGGCAGCCCTCACGCTCTCGTTGCTGGTACTCGCGCGCGTCCAGCATTCCTGCTAAACCGCTGATCATTCATGGCCACACCGGTCCTGCACGTCCAACACCTGGTGAAACGGTTTGGCGAATTCTTCGCTGTCAACGATATTTCATTCGATATCAGACCAGGAGAAATTCTTGGATTGCTGGGGCCGAATGGGGCGGGGAAAACCACCACGCTTCAGATGCTCCTCGGGGTGGTGACACCGACCGCCGGCTCCATTGAAATGTTCGGGCTCGATCTGGCGACTCACCGTGAGATTATTCTAGAAAAGGTGAACTTTTCCTCAACCTATGTGGGACTGCCTCAGGCCCTCACGGTCGAGGAGAACCTCTGGATTATTGCGCGGCTGTATGGTCTGTCTCATATCCGGGAGCGGGTCGATGACATCGTGAAGCGGCTTGAAATGGAGGAGTTTCGTCTGAAAGTGACGCGTAAACTCTCTTCCGGGCAAAGCACTCGTCTTGGGCTGGCCAAGGCGTTCTTGACTGAACCGAAGATTCTGTTTCTTGATGAACCGACTGCCAGTCTGGATCCCGATATCGCACAAAAGATTCGGAGCTTCCTCAAAGAGGAGCGACGGTCGACGGGACTCAGCGTGCTTTACACCTCCCATAATATGCATGAAATGGAGGAAATGACGGATCGGATCATCTTCCTCCAACGAGGAAAGATTGTGGCAGAGGGGACGGCGCAGGAAATTGTGGCGCGGTTTGGGCAGGCGGATTTGGAAGAAGTGTTTGTGAAGTTGGCCAGAGAGAAGTAAGAGGGAGGCGCTGGGCAGGGTTCCCTTGCTCCCGGAGCGCGCACAATCAGAATGTGCTCGCTCGACGGCCGCAGTAGGACCCTGCCCAGCGCCTCCCTGAATAGTTGACTGTCCAAGTAAAGAGAGAGGGAAGAGAAGAGATGAAGGTGCATCGGATCTATGCGTTGGTGGCGAGGCACTTATACCTCTATCGGCGCAGTTTGCCGCGTATGATGGAAATCTTCTACTGGCCGTTTCTGGATCTAGTCATTTGGGGTTTCATTACGGTTTACCTCATGAAGTTCCAGGGACAGATCCCTGGGGCGGTGACGTTCTTTCTGGGAGCGTTGATACTGTGGGATGTGCTGTTTCGAGCTCAACAGGGGATCACGATTTCATTCTTGGAAGAGATTTGGGCGAGAAATCTCATGAACTTGTTCGCCAGCCCACTCAAGCCGAACGAGTTTCTCGCCGCGACGATGGTCATGAGCGCACTCAAAGTCATAGCCGTCTCTGTGGTCATGGTCGTCTGCGCAGGCCTGTTTTACTCTTACAACATCTTTGTAATCGGGATGTGGCTGATTCCCTTCGTCTTGAATCTCGTGATGACGGGATGGATTATCGGGGTACTGACTACGGCTCTCATCATGCGGTTTGGCCAGGAAGCGGAGGTCTTGGCTTGGAGCATGGTGTTCATGTTCCAGCCCATTTCTTGTGTATTTTATCCGATGGAGGTTCTGCCTGGGTGGCTGCAGGCCATTGCGTGGGTGAACCCGGCTGCCCATGTGTTTGAAGGGATGCGCGCCGTGCTCAACGCTTCTGCCGAGCCAATGACTCATCTCGGGTGGGCGACCAGTCTCAATCTATTTTTCCTTGGTATGGTAATTGCCGCCTTCCATTGGACGTTCGAGCTTTGCAGGGAGCGTGGCCTGCTGGTGCGTATTGGGGAGTAAGGTACCGGAGAGAAGGACACTCGGATTGCCAATTTCAAGAGGGCTATGATAGCCTACAGATACCTTATTGTAGGGGCCTGGCGATGAGGTGGAGCGAAACCTTCAGGTCTGCAGCATCGATGTTGCCTTGCCCGAGAATCTCGTAGGAAGTCAGACCTAAGTCGCCGCATCCATCGCGCCTTCGGCCCGCTCCTTCCCCGTTCCTCGTGAACAAGACAATGTCACCATACTCAAAGGAGGAACCCCAGATGGGTTCAAAGATCTATGTTGGTGGGTTGCCCTATTCGGCGACTGAGCAAGAATTGAGTGATCTGTTCGGGCGACATGGCGCAGTCGCTTCAGCGCGGATCATTACGGATAAGTTCACGGGACAGTCACGCGGCTTCGGTTTCGTTGAGATGTCTTCGGACGCCGAAGCGCAAACGGCCATTACCGCTCTCAACGGTGCGGAAATGGGTGGCCGGACCTTAACCGTGAATGAAGCGCGTCCCCAGGAACCGCGCACCGGCGGTGGAGGAGGTGGATTTGGGGGCGGTGGTCGTAGCGGCGGGGGCGGGGGTGGTAAGCGCGATCGCTGGTAATCCTTACTCGTAACGATGCGTGGGGCTGTTATCGTCGTGATGGCAGCCCCTTTGTTTTGCCGGCTTTGGGCTGATCATATGAGTAGTAGGATGTGAGGACCGTCAGCTAATCAACCCACCCATCACCGACTTTTGGCATGTCTGGCGAGCCCGCTGTCAGACTTTCGATCGAAGGCGGAGTAGTGTGAAGCGTCTGTCGCACGAGTGCCACTAGGGCATGCTGGTCAAACGGTTTGGGAAGAAATGGCAGGTCCCCCCGGCGTATGCCGTATCCTGCCAAATCTTTGTCGACATTACCGGACATGAGGATCACTCGTAGGTCTTTCCGTAAGCCAAGCGCGCGGACGGCGAGGTCGTGGCCGTGCACATGGGGGAATTGATTGGAGCTTGAGGCCAATTGAAATCCCGGCGGGGGAAGGATGAGGTCTGTGAGCAGGAGATCAATGGGTCCTTCGTGCTGTGTGCAGATTTTAAGGGCCTCTGAACTGCCATCGACAGCGAGGACCGAAAAGCCTGCCTGCTGAAGTATGGTTTTGCACAGCTTCGTGATGGCCGGCTCGTCATCGACCACCAGAATGGTTGGGGACACGGACTGTGGCGCGATGTTCTGCTGTCCTGCCATAGGATGATTCCCTTGCCGATAGCATAGTACCGGACAGAGTCGATGGCGAGTGAATCTGCGTTTCTAACAGATCGTGCAGAATGGATAAGGGGAATGTCAGACAGAGTCCCGTTGGGTGACGGGGCCCAGTCTCCTTCCGGCGCTTTTAAAAGGCTGACCATGCCCGTCAAGCGAGGAGGTCTGAAACGGGAATGCACGCGTTAGCCGTTTCGCGATTCGAAGTGAATTAATCTGTATGAGGGTGCCATGGCAAAGGGATTCGGGGAAGGCAGTGAGCGATTCGACAGTTACTCGTAAGCCGATCGGACCTTGAGTGCCTCCAGGCGTTTCTTCTCCAGACTCACATGCAGTGATCTTTCCTGGGTGACGATGACAGCTCCTGGCGCCTGGCCCTTCGCTTTCTTGACCCACTTGCGTCTCGTGTAGATGATGTCGCCCTTGCCGGTTTTCTTGAGATCGCTATACAGTAGCGCCAGCGTGGCGGCGTCTCGTATCGTTTCGAGCGGCGGATCGGCTCCTTTATCCAAATGCACCACGACGTGTGAGCCGGGCGTACCGCGGGCATGCAACCAGAGGTCGTCGCTCTTGGCAAGGCCAAACGTAAGCTCATCGTTTTCGCGCGCGTTTCTTCCGACATAAATCGCCAAACCGTCCGATGAAATGAAACGGCGAAATGGACCTTGACGTGGTTCCTGACGCCCCTTCCCCCCGCCTGTCCGCGAGAGGGCTCGCCCGCGCACGATGAGATCGGGTGTATCGGGCGGCTGCCAGGTTTCTTGTTCGATAGCAGTTAATTCCCGCTGCAGAATCTCCAATTCCTTCCGCCCTTCTTCGATGCGAGGGTGTAGCACCCGCTCTGCAACCAGACACTTTCGATGTTTTCGAAAGTAATCATCCATATTGCCCTGTGGAGTTTTGGCTTGGTCGAGCGGGATTGTCAGGTTGGGAAGTGTCTCATCGAAATAATCCACCACGACCATATTCGTCTGGCCTTTGCGGATGGTTCCGAGGTTTGCCTTGATGAGTTCGCCGTAGCGGGCGTAGGTCTTATATTGTTCTGCCTTCGCGAGGTCTTCGTGCCATGCCTCAATACGGCGGCGGAGCTTCTTGATGGATTTTTTCAATGTCCCTGCCCGGGCGTTTCGCGCGGCTACGATGGCCGTAGCAGCTTCTGTCCTGTGGTAGTAGGCGTCGATGGCAGCCGACAGAGGGAATGATGATTCTGAGACCTCCAGGCTAAATCGTGAGGCGTTGGAGGCACCTCGTTCTCGTTGATGGTGAGAGGGAGGAACATACAGCTGTCCTATTCGATCCTTCACCCCGTTCAGGTCTCGTCGGATACGTCCGATCTCATCAAGTATAAAAATGTTTGATGTTTTCCCCGTCAGTTCTGCAACAAGGCGGCAGAGACCTTCCTTGGCGGTCAGCGTCAGTTGAACGATACGGTCCCCTTGAATCTGCTCGACCTGATCGATTCGTGCCCCCTGCAGATGCGCGCGGAGAAATTGACAAAAGGGCGGAGGGGTCGCTGGATTCTGAAAGGCTGAGGTGGTGAGGTGCAGACGGGCAGATTCCTGATGGCATGAGATGAGAAATCGGTGTGTCTGTCCCGGAGCACGTATCTCCAGTAGAATGGTGCGATCCGTCGGCTGGTAAATTTTTTGAATCCAGCTTCCGGCCAAGGCCGGAGCAAGTTCACCCATCACTAGGGCAATTTCTGTTGCTGTCAGTGCCACAATTTGTCTCAGATCAGCCGTCGTCTTCGAAGAGAATTTCACCACTCAGGGCATCGGGCTCGTGATCCAGGTCATTTTTGCCGCATGGGACCAATGTGCCACAGGTAGAAGCGGTTAAGACCCAATGTTATTCGGCGTCACTCTACGATTCACCGCGAAAACACGCAAGCAGCCGCAACGATATCTGTGGCACCGCGATTGCTTTCTTTCAGCGTAAGGTAAGCGACTGGCCACATGCCTGCTAAGCTTGGAAGGGGAATGGGTGTAACGTCGCAGTCGTGGGCTCAGTATGAACAGAGGAGGGCCCCATGCAGTGCACCAGATGTGACGGTCTCATGGTGACCGATAACTTGATCGACATCAAGGAGAGCAGCATTCCGATGTGGATGAAGGGATGGCGCTGTGTGTCTTGCGGGAACATTGTCGATCCGCTCATTCAGCAACATCGGATGATCCAACAGGCGGGAGCCTTGCGGTTACTCAGAACAGAAACGGTCGTGCCAAGGCTCCGTCGGACGCTCAAAGCGATTGCCTAATTGCGCGGTGACGCCGGTCGGTCTGACGAGGTCGACGAACTCCGATCCTTACGCTGCTATCAATATCTCTTCAATGGGGATTTTACTCCGTCCACAACATCCTGGTGCAACGCACTTTATCCTCCCTAGCTTTCGGGGTTCGATCTTGTTCAATGAGCGGAAATAGTAGACTCCCTGGTCAGCAAAACAAGATAGACGTATTTCCGCTGGCCTGTCGATAAAAGCAAATAACTCGACAGGTTGGAGGCGGTGTGCGAGGCTCCCTCTAGTCAGGCATCCCTCTTGCTGAACTATCTCGTATATGAAGATCACCTCTAGCACAAAAATCCTCGATCTGGCGGCGGCCCGAACCGGTAACCGGCTTGGGTGTGATGCGGTACGTGTCATGACTCTCAGCCTGGTCGTAGCCTGGTCCTTTCTGCTGCAAGGTTGCCTCGCAGGAGCCTGGGTGGCGTTGGTGGCGGTGGATACAATACAAAGCAGCACTGTGACGGTTGGGTCGTTCGAACAATCCTGGGTGGCACAGGCGGCGGTGAAAAACAGCAACGTGACGTTTGGATCGTTCGAACAATCCTGGGTGGCGAAGCAGGACCAGACGAGCGATGGTGTCTTCCGTTCGAAGGTCACGAGCATCGCAGTGCTTCCGGTTGAAGGCGACCAGGAAATGGGTGCGCGGCTTGCCACTCTGTTGCAACAGGAAACGACGTTGCGTGTCGAGTCGCCGACGAATATCGCAGCAAGAGTCGTTACAGCCGATCCGCATTCGGCTGAGTCTGATGATGTAGATCGAAGTGCTCTGGCCAAAGCTGTCACGAGGGACCTTGGTGTCGATACCATTCTCGTCAGCCGCGTTGCCGAGTCTCCCTCTCATCCGAGTGACTGGGGGTGGAAGGCAGAGGGCTCACGCCGTCTCTATCTGTATCTCATGAATCGCGAAGGCCAGTTACTGTGGAAAGATGAACTGCCATTCAAGCTGGTACACGGCTCCACACCCCCAGTGGAGGCATTCGTGCAGACTGATCTCTCCCATCACATGATGCAGCATGTCAAAGCCCTGCGTCTTGATGAACTCGGTTACTTACCGAACAAGGAGAAACGGAAAAAATCCAACCGGCCATCCGCAACATTGACACCTATCGAGTGACCATCGTCACGAACCTGTCGTTCGGTATCACCTGCCAGCTCAATCCGGAATTCGCGGCCCCACAGTTCGGAACCCATTCAGTGTGAGTGAGGTTGTGACAGTGTCCCAGTCACGGCATTCTGCTGCACGTGCAAACCCTCGAAACTCTAGCGTGTAACAATAGTTTTTCCGCGGTCTGCTAGTCCTTCTTGCAGCGCCGTCCCTCCTCCGGTACAGTCTGGCTCTTTCTTCTGGGAGCATGTGTCCTCCATGCCATTGCTCGATGTGCCATTGCTGGCTCGTCTTCAGGCAGAGTTTCGTCTGTCGATGAAGCGACTCCTTGACGATCTCTGTCTGGATTTGGAAGGCCAATATGGTGATGTCGCGAAATCGTTGGGCGTGCCTGTGGCCTACTTTCGGTTGCTCGGGCATTCACTCGAACGGGATGCCTATGCCCACTGGAAAGTGGTCGGCTGGATCGAAGCACTGAACGATCTGGTGTACTTCATCGATCTGCTGCAACAAATTCGAGGGGAAGAGAATCCTCGTGACTTTGCGGCGCAATTGTATACCGAGTGCGAAGAGAAGTTTTTCGAGAACAGTTATCTGGATGATCTGTTTCCACGCGGTGTCTCACAGGCTTCGGGGCTCGACCGGCGATTGAATAGGCTTTGTGCGCGTCTTAGTCAGGAGTTGACACAGGAAGCGCTCTGTCTCGTACCGGGACTTCCGATGCTGTGGTGTGCCTCTCGCAGGATTCCGTCTTGGACTTTCCAGATACATCTCGGCAACAACGTCGAACGGGCAGAGATTGCTGGAACGATGGCCATCGGGACGGAGGGCACTATCTACGAGGCACCTCCCCCGGTGAAGAGAGTCCTCAAACAATCGCTTGGCCAGCCGACTATTTCTGTTCGGCCTCAAGAGCTAACCCTGAAAATCGGACGGGCGGTGATGTCTCTGTGCACCATGAGAGGTAAGAGGGTGGAGTGGAGTTGGATGCACCGGCCGCCGGTTGTGGCAATGGACACTCGATTCGGGGCTGTCACAGTCGGGCCGACGCTCGTCTATGGGAAGGACCGGCAACCTCGTTCGGTGACGTCCACCTCAGCGAATCATGTTGCGCGAATCAGGCGGGCATGGACCATCATACAAGAGGCCTGGCCGGAAGGAGAGGAGGTGCTCGCGCTCTTGACCGCTCGGATCATTCCGCTCAAGGCCAACGGCGTGGTCAGCTTCAGTTACCGCCACAGGCCAGGACTCTCCTTTATTAACTGCTTCGACCGGGACCACCTCGATCTGATCGACGATTTGGTCCATGAGAATAGCCATCACCATTTAAATCTCTTGTTGCGCAAACATGTCATGTATCACGGAGATCGTAACCAGCAGATCTTCTATTCCCCCTGGCGCCGGAGCCTGCGTCCACTACGAGGCATCCTGCATGCGGCCTTTACGTTCACGATGGGCGCGATGCTGTTCGAAAGACTATCGACATGGGCGTCCGGGCGTGGTGGTTCGGCTCGATGGAAACAAGCAGGACTCACTTCGTACGATCTGCAGCGAGCCAGGTTTCGCTGTCTTGAGGAGGTGGAATCTGTCCGCTACTCAATCCAGGATTTGGAATATGCCGGCTGGCATCTCAAGTGGCTCACCGGCTCAGGGCAACGGCTGGTCAAGCAGTTGGCAGACGCGATCGAGCAGGTCGAGCAGAACATCGCGCCCTACAGAAAAGCTGTCCTTGCCTCAAAATTTGGTCCCTCCCTCCGCAAGCACGTGAAGGAACTCCACCAAGCCCGCCAAACCTACGGGCCGGTGCGGCTGAGTAAGGCGTGACGCCTCAAGAATGGATAAGCATTTTCTGATTTTCAGGCTGCTCAAAAAAGTCAACCAACGAGGCCGCAGGCGAGAAAAACACCGGAGGCGTAGCCTCTGGGCTACGTTGAGGATTTTTTCGAGACGAGAACGAAATTGGGTGCTTTTTTCAGCAGCCTGCTAGGGTTCGACGGTCACGTCTACAAATGCCGGAACCGAATCCGCCCCCTTCTTATCCGTCACCCGCAACTTGAACCGATAGGTGCGTTTTTCTGACACGATCGGCGCAAGGAACGACGGCTCAGCGTTATCCACGTCCAGCAGTGGGATCTTGCTGCCTCGTACTTGACTCCACGCATAGTACAGGGCTTCGCCTTCCGGGTCTCGGCTCTTTAACCCGCTCAGTTTCACCTTCGTTCCAGCCTTGACCGATCGGTTTGGGCCGGCATCCGCGACCGGAGGCTCGTTCGGTTCCTCATTTACATCGACTGTGACATCAAGCGAGGCCTGCTTGCCGCGGTTGGAGACGGTGAGGGTTGTCTTTCCGTTACCGACAATTTGCAGCAGGCTGCTGGAGAGCACTCGTATGACCTTGGGGTTCGAAGATTGGTAACTTGTGCCGCTGCCGACGGCACTGATTCGACGGGTCACGCTGTCCGTGAACTCACCGACAACAGGCAATTCGAAGATTTTACCCATTGAATCGACGTGACCGAATGCGGAGGATTGCCCGGCCCGTCCGAGATGCAAGGGCTTGTCCGTTTCGAAATCGATCGCGGTGAGGAATGCCGAGGGCTCTACGCGCACAAGGATTTCATCGAAGACGGATCTCGTTCCCAATCGTCCGCGCGAAATTTCTGCGACTGCCAGCAAACGCATGGGCCCGATGCCGTCTTTCGGGACCTGTAACGGGCCGCCGAAGGCCGGACGATCGCCAGACAATCCGATCAGGGCGACCGGCGCTACGATCGATCCCGTGGCTGTTGCGTCCTCCTGTTCCACCAAGGTGTCATCCTGCTCACCATACCAATAGTAGCGGACCTGGACGATGCCGGAATCTTTGCCGAGGTCCACATGGGCCGTGACAGTTTGCCCGGCCGTTAACTTGGCTCCCTCTGCTGGCTCGGTGATTTTGAATGCATGGACAGGAGTGGCCACGGTCAGGCACATGACGAGCATGAACAGGCAATAGGCCCAAGGATATGTATGACGTTTCATGCTTGACGTTTCCCGAATCACAGTCACCTCTTGAGATGGAATGGCACGTCGGTCAGGATGACACGATCTTTGAACAAGAGGGAGGCCTTCAGCATGAGAGCCCGCTGATTGTGCAGAATGTTGTGCCACCAGCGAGCCGGAAGTATCTCCGGAATTACGACGGTGACCCAGGTATCTTGTTCCTTATTCAAGAGATCCTCGACGTAATCGAGGATAGAAGTGAGGACAGAACGGTATGGGCAGGGGAGCACCGTCAGCTGGATACCGCAGCCCCATTGGGCCCACTGGATTTGTATGCGTGCCGTAGCCTGGGGATCTACATCCACCATTACCGCCCGAACCTCGCCCGGACGACTGCGTGCGTAATCGACGGCTCGTATGACTGCTTGATTGACGCCATTAATGGGCACGAGGACGATGTTGCGCCGTGGAAGGGGAGGGCGGTGATCGCGCGTGAGCGCTACCTGTTCTGTGACGGCTTTATAGTGAGCGCGGATTGAACGGAACATCCAGACCAATAGGGCAATGAGGAGAAAGACGATCCACGCGCCCTGTGTAAACTTGGTCGTGGCAATGATGATGATGGCAATGCCAGTCGAGACAGAGCCTAGGCCGTTCACCATCAGTTTCATTTGCCAGTGAGGCCCCTTCTTGGTCAGCCATCGGCGCACCATGCCGGCTTGAGATAACGTGAAGGAGATGAACACGCCGACTGCATAGAGCGGGATCAGGGCATGTGGGTCGCCGTGAAAGATAATGAGGAGCAGACATGCGATGATCCCGAGAATAATGATCCCGTTCGAGAACACCAAGCGGTCGCCGAACGTTGCCATCTGGCGAGGCATATAGCGGTCGCGTGCAAGGATCGACGCGAGTTGGGGGAAGGCGGCAAAGGCGCTGTTGGCTGCAAGGACTAACAGGAGCATCGTCCCAAGCTGGAGGGCATAGTAGAGAGCCCCGGTGCCGAAGGTGAGACGCGCCAATTGAGACACGACCGTCTCATCCAGCTTGGGCTGGATCCCAAAATGAGAGGCCAGGACACTGATGCCGATAAATAACGTTCCCAGAATCAGTGACATGTAAAGCATAGTGGTCGCGGCATTCTGGGACTCCGGCTGCCGAAAAGTTTTTACGCCGTTCGAAATCACTTCCATTCCTGTCACAGCAGTACAGCCGGCGGCAATTGCTCGAAGGACCAAGAAGAGAGTCAAGTCTTCGACCGCGGTTTGGTGGTCTGCAGATGGCGAAGCACCTTCTCCGAAGAAAGCCTGAATGCTTCCGATCCCCACCATCATGCCGAGGATGCCGATGCCGAAGTAGGTAGGGAATGCGAAAAATTTCCCCGATTCCTGCACGCCGCGAAGATTCATAAAGATAATGAACACAGTCGCAGCGAGCCCCAGGGCCTCGCGATATGCGAAGAAACTCGGTACGGCGGAGGTTAGTGCCGCGATGCCTGCCGCCACGCTGACTGCTACCGTGAGAACGTAGTCGATCATCAATGCCGCCGCGCCGATTAACGCCGGCTGTTCCCCCAAGTTGGCACGGGCGACAACATATGCCCCGCCCCCCTCCGGGTATTCGTGGATGATTTGGCGATAGGAAATGGTCAGGATGACGATGAGAAGCAGGATCGAAAGGCTGATGGGAATGGACCAGGCAATGGCGGCAGTTCCAGCGAGCACCAGAACCAGCAAGATTTCTTCCGTGGCGTAGGCTACGGAAGAAATCGCGTTCGAAGAAAAGATCGCGAGAGCGATGGTTTTCGACAACCGTTGGTGTGCTGCCTGGGCGCTTTTGAGTGGGTCGCCAACCAACCAACGCTTCACAAGCATAACGATCATTATCGCATAGAAGTGCAGACGTGCACATCGAAGAAGCAATTGTGAGGTGTCAGAGGCTAGACGCCTCACCCGTCTGTGCGGTAAGGGAATCCGCGTGAGAGGAAACGCGAGTGGTGTCAGTGGTCAAACAGGATCATGGAAAGATTGCCAGCCGGTGTGAAGACCAATGGCTGTGGTGAAGATGTTGAAGACGCACGTCCCATCTCTTCATGTTGTGGGATGTGGATGTGAGCGTGAATCGTTATTCGCTCTGGAAGTTTTGGAAGAAGTATCTTGGCGGCCAAGGCCAATGTGCCGGGAGCGATTTTTCTGCTCGCTCGTGAAGGAATCCCTTTCACAATACGGATGTTGCCGTGTGGGCTAGACCCAGGGGGCCGCTTCATCTGGTTCTGTTCAAGAAGTAGGCGTTGAATGGGCTTTTGCACCCTCTTGTTTCAGATTGACAGGATACGGTAGGATTTTATATACATACTCGGTCCAAGACCAGCCTCGCCAGCAAGTTGTCGATCGAGCACACCAGAGAGGAAGCCGTTCCCGTATTTCATTCATCGGGCAGGTGGATGAAGGAAGGGAATGGGGAGCTCAGAATCAGGGCCTATCGTTAATCACAAGGAGGTAGTCACATGAAGAGTGCGTTATCAATCGTATTTGGTGTGGCAGCCGTCGCGTTTGTTGCGGCGCCTCTCACCTCATTTGCCGGGGGAACGATTTCCGGCAAGGTGACCTATGCGGGAAAGGCAGAGCAAAAGGAATTTTTGTTCTCGAAGTTCCCCAATCCCAAGTTTTGCCCCCAGAATCCACACAAAGATTTGATGGATGGAGATAAGCGGTTTTTGAAGACCATCGAAGTCGGCAAGGATGGCGGCCTAAAGCATGCGGTGGTGGCCGTTATTGATGTCGAAGACAAGGCCTTCATGGATGGGTATCAGGGCACTGAGGTGGTGGCGGAATTCTGCGAGTTTCTGCCGTTTGCCGGTATCGTGGTGAATAACAAGTCCTTCAAGGTGGAGAACCATGACGCCGATCCGGACGATCCCAAGTCGGTCCAAGGTGTGCTCCACAATCCGCACAGCTTTGTGGTGAAGGGCACCAGCTCGGCCACCGGTTTCAATATCGGGTTGGCCAAGAAGGGTGACAAGCTCGACAAGCCAGTGGTGTTCCGTGGCGGAGCGGAGAAGGATGGCTTCTATCGTTTGCAGTGCGACCAGCATGAGTTCATGCAGGGTTTCTTTCTCCCGGTCTCAAGCCCACACTTTGCGGTTGTGAAGGACGATGGTTCCTTCGAGATCAAGGACGTGCCGGCCGGCAAGCACAAGGTGGTGGCCTGGCATCCGTTCGCCGCCAAGGGAAAGAAAGTGGAGTTTGATGTTGATGTGGCCGATGGCGGGACTGCCAACCTCAAGGCCGAAATCAAGTAAGCCGACGTTTCAGATTGGCGGGGTAACCCCGTACAGAAAGGGCAGCGGAGCAATCCGCTGCCCTTTCTGTTTGACGTGCCCGCATGGGTACTCACTCGTCACGAAATCGCCGAGACGGCAAGCGAGACGGATATGCGAAGCCGTTATAGATGGAAGAAGGAAGTAGAGGAGCGGACAGTAACGTGCTATCTCCCTATTTCAATTGCAGTGTGTCACATCGAATCAGCTGCCTTGCCTTTCAGTTTCCGATCTAGGTAAGATGCCGAGTTTCAAAGCTATTTGCTTGAAGGGAGTGGTGTGTCACGAGAACTCTCGCTCGCAGAAATCTTCCAGCTTGGGTATTACTGGGAGACCAAAATTCTGCTGACGGCCGTCAGGCTGGATGTGTTTTCTGCCTTGGATGGGAAGCAAAAAACCCTCTACGAAGTGGCCGATCGTCTCGGCGTCCATAGGGAGACGCTGGGATTGCTGTTGAATGCCCTTGTTGCCATGCAACTATTGAAGAAAGACGGGGATTCCTATGGGAATTCGACGGTCTCGGCCACCCATCTGGTCCGCAATTCCGCTCAATATGTGGGGCATCTCCTGCTGCTTCATGATGCGGAATGGGACAACTGGGGCAAATTGGAGCAGACAATTCGTACAGGACAACGGTTGGTTGACCGGCATGTCTTTGAAACCGACCCTGACCTAGGTAGCAACGTGCTGGCAGTGCTCCATCGGATTGGACAACAGAGCGGGCCGGATCTTGCCAGGCGGCTGCAGCTGAGTGGGCCGGTTCGATTCCTGGATTTGGGAGGCGGAGCCGGGACAAATGCCATTGCGTTCTGTCAGGCCTATCCAGAGCTCACTGCGACGGTGTTCGATTTGCCTGCGACGCTCCAGCTGACGGAACGAATGGTGAAAGAGGCTGGCTTGGAATCGAGGATTACATTGCGCCCCGGCGATTTTAACAAGGATGGATTAGGCGGACCCTACGACGTGGTTCTGATGTCCGACATTCTGCACTATCAGGACCTTTCGACCAACGCGGTATTGGTGAAGAGGGTTTGGAATCATTTGGCGCCCGGCGGCCGATTGGTCATCAAGGATCGATTTTTAAATGAGACGGGAACCGGTCCGGCCTGGACCACCGCGTTTGCGGTCCACATTCTCGTAAACACTGAACGAGGTGGCTGTTACAAGACGGCAGATGCGGTTCAGTGGATGGGGGACGCCGGCTTTCAAGCCGTGACAGAGTTGGAACCATCAGCGGTCGTGCAGGGCATAAAGGCTCGTGAAGTGTGATGCGTCTCTTGTGCAGCGCATTGTGAGAGCAACGAGAGACGAACGACGAGGGGATCCATGTTTGAATGGCTGAGAGAGCCAGGATTTTTCGGAACTCACGCCACAGTTGGGGCGGATATCAGCCAGCTTATGGCGACGCTCTTTACGGGGCTCTTCGTCATCGGCTGGTTTCAGGCACGGAGACATCGGGCAGATGTCCATCATTGGATGATGTTTGGTGGGATGATCGCCATGTTGGCGTTCTTCATCAGCTACTATCTCTTTCGCCAATTAGGCGTGTTGGCCTTTGAAGGGAAAGAGGGGTTCGGGGGATCTGAAGCGCTCTACCATAATGTGTTCATCCCGATCCTCATTGTTCATATCGTGCTTGTGGTCGTTGGATTAGTCATGGCGGTCTATATGATTGTCCTGGGGTTCCGAGCACAGTTGATCGAGCAAGGGCGACGGATCTTGAGCGATCGCGTTCTGCAAACGACGTGGGGAAAGATCGGGATGATTTTCGGTATCGTCTGCCTGCCGGTGGCGCTGTATTTACTGTATCTGATGGCTGTCGATCGTCTTCGGATGGGACGGATCGTGGTGTGGGCCGGATTCCTCGCCATTATCGCGGTTGTGTTCGCCGTGGAGATGACGATTCAGCGCCTGTGGCCAGACGGCGGGCATCGCCACCGAGCGCTTGGACGATTCACGATGGCCATCTACTGCATTTTGTTTGTGACCGGAACCACCACATACACGATGCTGTATCTTTTGTATCCGGGAAAGATCGGATGAGCGACAGAGTCGATATCGGATTGCGGAAGCCTGGAAGCGAGGAAACCTCATGCTGACCTGTGGCTGCGGTCGTTGGATGCATACCGAGGGAATCGAGGAACGTGGGTATGACGATGGGACACCTCAGTGGCTTATTCGATCGGAATGTCGTGGCTGTGGCTTACGCGTTGGGGTCGATGTTCCTGCCGGTCAAACCGATGGACTCGTTGATCGGATGATGTGGACCGATGATGCGATCCAACGGCTGGATCGCATGCCTCCGTACCTTGCCCCGCTCGTACGCGGTGAGGTTGAGCAGGACGTGCGGGTGAGGGGAGAACGGGTGATCACGTACGACACATTGCTCCGGCCAAGAACCGGCGAACGCATCGAGTGGGACCCTGAAGCAGAACGTCGATTGGATAGGGTGCCGGCGCCTGTACGTGCTATGGCGCGTATTGAATTGGAGCGGACGGCAGCCGATCGTGGAGAGACGCGCATCACCGTTGCGCTGATGGAAGAAGTGAAGGCGCGCTATTTCGGAATGGGCGCACAGAAGACGTAAAAGGTAAGACGTGAAAAGTAAAACGCGAAGAGCCTCCTTCGTTTCACGTTTCACTGCTTACGTTTAACGAGCAAACTATGTTGCATCGAATGGCGTTACGCGTGTTACCGAGCCTGAGTCTGGCCGTCACAGAAGACGCTGTGCGCAAGAAAAAGCGTATCGTCATGTTTGTGCCTGGATTAGTGGCGTTCGCTGTCTATCGGTTGGCCAAGCTGCTGCTGCTGCTGTCGGAACCGATCGTGTTGTTGATGGTCAGCGGTCTTGTGGCGTTGGTGACGGCACTCTTAGCCTATCGTGTCGGTCGCGGCACTGCATGGAGCAGGATTGCTCAAGAGGATGGGAGCCGTTTGCTGATATGGCTCGGCGGCTGGATTGGGTTCGTGTATGGGGTTCAGTTGTCCCTGTTGGTCTTGGCGCTGCTCTGGCTCGTTGGGTATGACTATCTCAAACATCCGGACGGGCCGGCCATGATGGCCATCATCATTTCCTGTACATCCGTCGCGCGCGATGCATTCGAGATTGGTCACGTGCGGAAAATGGCCCTCATGGGCCGTCCATTTCCGACGTTTCCCGATGGGGCGGCGCTCCGCACGATGTTGGGTGATCTGAGGGTAGGACTTGTTCCCTGGGTCGCAGTCGGTCTCGTCGTTGGGGCACTAGGCGCTTCGTTGGGGCACCTTGTTGAGGCGAATCAGGGTGCGGTCCTCATCCAGCTATCCGCAGTGGCGGTACTGGGAGGCGGGGTCGCTCTCTGTGCTTATTTCGGCGGGCTTCGCCCACAGGCCTCATGGAGTCAAGGGTTGGTGCAAACGAAAGCCGGCGAGTTGCTGAAATATTGGTGGTGGCCCGGACTCTCCTTTGCTGCGACGTACTATCTGGTGGCGGCAGGATGTGTCATTTTTCTCTTGGGTCAACCTGGAATTCCCACGTCCTATGCGATGGCAAGTGGGGGATTCGTGACGGGCATGATGGCGCTGTATTGTTACTATCTTGGGTTTCGCCGGCAAGTTGAAGAACGACAGGGACACACGATGTCGAGCGCCCTGCTCAGATGTCCATTTGTCATGGGGATTCTTGGCAAGTCGACGGGGGCAGGCGCCTCCATAACGGCCGGTTCAGGCTCGAAAGTCTAAGCAGGATGCTGAAAAATTCCGCCAGCTTCGTCCTCGCATCGTTCAGACCCTCAACGGGGACCCGGCTGCCCCACCACTCGGTGGCGCGCACAGACGTGGTACTCCTTATTCGTCGCACCGAGCGCCCCAGAGGGTACGCCTCGGGCCTTCACTTGCTGTGGCCTTGCCTGCGGAACGGCACGTCTTGGCGCGACGGGGTTGGGGGGGTGAGAAGTTTGAATTTTTTGAGCATCCTGCGGGAGCGTTCTACTGTTGTCCCACACGTTCGAATTATCGAAGATCTCGCACGCCAACATTGTGTTTCTATAGCCCATTAAGAATATGGCTATGAAGAAGAAAGTATACAGAGTCGTTGGGTTTTCTGTCCTGCTATTGGTTGTGCTAGCGGCCGTGGGGGTTGGTTGGGGTCTGCAGAGTCAATCCTTTGCCGAGGACACAACGGATCTGTATTTCAAGACACCTGGGACCCCCCAGGGGCCGTCGGCTCCTTCTCCTCAGGAGACCGTCTACTCGCACATTGGGTCGTTCGATAGTCGATTGCTCGTGTGGTTCATTACGCAACTACACACCTACTTCGGAGGGTTTGTCCTCGCGTTACCGATCTTTTGTATGTTGCTGGAATTTCTTGGGCTCAGTACCAAAAAGCCCGCGCTCGCACTTCGCTATGATGGTCTCGCGCGGGATTTGGCCAAAGTATCTCTTCTCGCCCTTTCGGTGACGGCTGTGCTGGGGACCGTCATGCTTGGAATATTTCTGTATTTCTATCCCAGCTTCACGAGGTACATGGGCGGGACGTTCAAGTCCTTTATGCCGGTCTATGCCATTGTATTTGTCGGGACCTCGCTTTTCCTTGTCGTCTATTACTACAGCTGGAACCGGATGGCCGAACCGGCCTTGAAGTGGGGCCATGTATCGATCGGCCTGTTGACCAATATATTTGGGACGGCATTGCTGCTGTTGGCGAACGCCTGGTCGGCCTTCATGATGGCTCCGGCCGGTGTTGATGCCCAGGGACGGTTTCTGGGGAATGGATGGCATTTGCTCCATTCGGCTCTGTGGAATCCGTTAAACGTCCATCGTTTTCTGGCAGATATCATGTCCGGCGGTGCAGTGGTGTTGGCCTATGCCTGCTATCGATTTTTCACCAGCAAGACCGATCAATCACGCGCGTATTTCGATTGGGTCGGTCACGTCTTTTTATTTGTTATGGTGTGCGCACTGTTAGCGATGCCCTTCGCTGGCTACTGGCTGATGCGATCGGTGTACTCATTCAGCCAGAGCATGGGTGTGACGATGATGGGTGGACTACTCACCTGGCTGTTCGTCGTCCAGGCCCTTTTGATCGGTGTCCTCTTCCTCGGCGTGAACTTTTACCTGTGGCAGAGTATGGCTCGTCTTCGTGGGGGAGAACGCTATCAGCCCTATTATCAAGTGTTGCTCTCGGTGTTCATGTTGGCCCTACTTATTTGGGTGACGCCGCATACCGTGTTCATGTCGGCCGGTGAAGTAAAGGCGATGGGCGGCGCATCACATCCCGTGGTCGGCAACTACGGAGTCATGTCGGCGAAGAACGGCGCGATCAACATCATGATCCTTGTGACCACCATGAGTTTTCTGTATTACCGTCGTGCCAATCGAACGATGGTCGTGTCCTGGGTCACGAAAGGGAATATCCTCATCGGCGCGCTGTTCCTCCTGGGGGCGGTCAACATTATCTGGCTCTCAGTGTATGGCTACTATCTGCCGGCGAAGCTCCGTATCGGGTTGTCGACGCCGCAGGCCGCAACGACACTGACAGTCCTTGTCGTCGGTGCGGTCATCAATCATATGATGCTCAAAGGAGCGATCGTCCATGGGCC
>DATNCR010000213.1:0-3328 GCA_035607135.1 Nitrospiraceae bacterium | reverse complement strand
TTCTCGAGAAATAATTCGATGTCGCGGGTATCCAGAATCTCGCTGACCACCGGCAATCCTGTTTGTTTCCTCGCTTCAACCAGATAGTCTAATCCTTCACGCCCTAATCCCTGAAAGGAATAGGGAGAGGTCCGTGGCTTGTAGGCGCCACCGCGCAAAATACTCGCTCCGGCGGCCTTGACCTCGTGGGCAATGCCGACCGTGATTTCGAGTCGCTCCACTGCGCAGGGCCCCGCCATGATGATCAGCTTATTGCCGCCGATCTTCATGCCGCTCACATCGATCATAGTGCCTTCACGCTTAAACTCCCGGCTGACGAGTTTCCAGGGTGCGAGAATCGGCAACACACTTTCAACACCTGGCATGGCCGTGAGCGGTTGGTTATGCAGGATCCGATCGTCGCCAACGACTCCGATGATCGTCCGTTCCTGCCCGGTCGAGAGTTGTGACTTCAAGCCCAGTTCGCGGAGCCGATCGATGATGTGGTCGACTTCCCGTTCACTCGCCTCTGGTTTCAGTACAATGATCATATTGTCCTCACCATGCACTCAATGCGAATGGATCACCCGCTTGAGCGCAGCCAAGAATTCCCTGTTTTCCTCTTCCAGGCCGACGGTCACTCGAACCATAGGCCCGTCGATGTGACGAACGATGATGCCTTCCCTCAACATAGCCTCAAACAGCGCGCGGCCGTCTCGCCCGACATCGACATAGACAAAATTCGCTTCGCTCGGGATCGGCGCAAACCCAAGGGAGGACAATCCCTTGACCATCTGCTCCATCCCCGTCGCATTCACGGCTCGACTCCGTGCCACATGTTCGTCGTCATCGAGAGCAGCGAGGGCGGCGCGTTGTGCCAGACTGTTGGCATTGAAGGGAGGGCGGACTCGGTTCAAGAGATTGGTGATCTCCGCTGTCGCCACACCGTACCCGATTCGCAATCCAGCAAGGCCATAGATTTTCGAAAACGTTCGCAACACAATTACGTTGCGCCCCTGCTTCGCATAGGCCATGGAGTCCGGAAACTGCTGGCTCCGGACATACTCGAAATAGGCTTCGTCGAACACGACGACGACGTGCGCCGGCACGCGCAACAGCAGACGTTCGACCTCATCGGCCGGCACCATCGTTCCGGTTGGATTATTGGGGTTACAGAGGAACAGAAGCCGTGTCCGGCCGGTGATGGCGTCCGCCATGGCCTGAAGATCGTGCCGCCACTGCTTCAATGGAATGATGATAGGTTTTCCGTGGGCTGCCGTGACCTCCATCTTGTATATGATGAAAGTCTGATCGGCCATGATCGCTTCATCGCCCGGAGCCAAGAACGTACGGGCGAGTAGACCCAAGATTTCATCCGATCCATTCCCGAGAATTACCTGATCCGGAGTCACCTTCCAACGATCAGCCAGGGCTTCGCGTAAGCGAAATGCGCCGCCGTCGGGATAGCGATGGAGGGTGGCGATTCCCTCGGTCAACGCGGCAAGCGCCTTCGGAGAGGAGCCCAACGGATTCTCGTTGGACGCCAGCTTAATGACGCGGGCAAGACCCAGTTCCCGTTGAAGTTCCTCAATTGGCTTTCCGGGAACATAGGGACTCAGTGAGGCAATATCTGGATGGATCTTCAGTGGCATGGCATCAACTGTGGGCCGGGTAGGACCCGAGGACTTTCATGAACAGACATCGGCCAGTGACTTCTTCGACGGCTTTCTTGACCCGCTCTTCCTGAATATGCCCTTCGATGTCGACGAAGAAAATGTACTCCCAGGCTTTTCGTCTGGAGGGCCGCGATTCGATCTTGGTCAGGCTGAGGCCGAGCGAGGCAAAAGGTCGGAGGAGATCGTACAGGGCACCAACTTTGTCTTTCACCGAGAGCATCAAGGAAGTCTTATCTTTTCCTGTACGCTCGGGCGGCTTTTGCGACAGGATGAGAAAACGGGTCATGTTGTTCATATTATCTTCGATGCGGGCTTTGATGACCTTCAGGCCGTACAGCTGAGCCGCCAACTCCGATGCAATCGCGGCAACAAAGGGATTTTCCACGCACAGTTCCGCGGCACGTGCGGTGCTCGCTACCTCCGACAACGGCACATTGGGTAAGTTCGCTTCCAACCAATTTCGGCATTGGGCAATGGCATGGGGGTGAGAATGGACTTTTTTGACCTCTTCCATCACGCCGGATTTCGACATCAAATGATGGGACACCTCCTGGAGAATTTCGCCATAGATCAGGAGATCGGAATCAATGAACATATCGAGCGTGTGGGTCACCACGCCCTCGGTGGTATTTTCAATTGGGACTACTCCAAAGTTGGCTCGTCCCCGCTCAACTTCACTGAATACTTCCTTGATGCTATTGACCGGAAAATACTGGGCGGACGACCCGAATTTCTGCATGCAGGCCATATGCGTAAACGTCGCTCTGGGGCCGAGATAGGCCACCTTCTGAGGACCTTCGAGAGAGAGAGACGCGGACATGATTTCTCGATAAACCGGCCGAATCGCCTCCGAGGGAAACGGCCCGGAGTTCTGTCTGATAAGACGCTCAATGATCGCCGCCTCCCGCGCCGGGGTATGGAGATTGGCATCCGCATCCCGCTGTTTCTTGATCTTGCCGATCTCGACGACGCTTTTGGATCGCTCATTCAGTAAGCGTAAAATTTCGTCGTCGATGCGATCAATTTCTTTCCGGTACTCGGAAAAGTCTCCGGACACAGCTCCCCCCCTCTTTCCAGTCCATGGAGCTCATTACCTCTCCATCGGCTGGAATGGCACAGGCCAAGTGGGAAATGATACAGGAACCATTCCTACCAATGCAAGGAGACCCTTGACGTTTCACGGGCTTGCGTGACGATCCCCGTCAATACACATCTGCAATCAGAAGTCTGGAAGGAGGTCAGATTCATCACGAAAAGAGGGGAGAGATCGGCTTTTTGAAATGATCGAAGGCCAGCTTTGTGGCTTGGCGGCCACGGCCGGTTCGTTCGAGAAATCCGGCCTGAATTAGGTAGGGCTCATGGACATCTTCGAGGGTGCCCTTATCTTCATGAACCGCAGCCGCCAGAGATTCCACCCCGACCGGTCCTCCAGCAAACTTGTCGATGATGGTCAGAAGAATCTGACGATCCATTTCATCAAACCCCGCTGTATCGACACCCAGCCAGGCAAGTGCATCCTCGGCGACAGTCTGGGTAATCTGTCCCGATGCCTTGACCTGAGCATAGTCGCGCACCCGCTTGATCAGCCGATTCACGATGCGTGGGGTTCCTCGCGCACGTCCGGCAATTTCTCGTGCGCCTTCGGATGTGATTGAGATCCCGAGCACCCGCGC
>DATNCR010000202.1:0-6217 GCA_035607135.1 Nitrospiraceae bacterium | reverse complement strand
CGGCACAAGGAGTTGAACGATGAAACTGCCGATTTTCTTGGACAACCATTCCACGACACCGATGGATCCACGCGTATTGGAAACCATGCTCCCCTACTTCGTCGAGAAATTCGGGAATGCGGCCAGCCGTAACCACGCCTTTGGGTGGGCGGCGGAGGAAGCTGTCGAAAGCTCCCGGAAGCAGATCGCAAAGCTGATCAAGGCCGATGCCAAAGAGATCGTCTTCACAAGCGGTGCCACTGAATCGGATAATCTCGCGATCAAGGGTGTGCTGGAAATGTATAGGGAGAAGGGCGACCATATTATTACGGCGTCCACTGAACACCGGGCGGTACTCGACACCGTCAAATCGCTGGAAGGCAAGGGCAAAGCGACAGCCACATATCTCTCCGTCGATAAATTCGGGATGGTCAGTCCTGAGGATGTACGGAATGCCATTACCGAGAAGACGATCCTCATTTCTATTATGTTGGCGAACAATGAAATTGGCACGATCAACCCAGTCAAGGAGATCGGCAAGATCGCGAAGGAAAAGGGCATCCTTTTTCACTGCGATGCGACACAGGGCGTCGGCAAGATCCCGGTCGATGTGCAGGATATGGGGATCGATCTCATGTCCTTCGCGAGCCACAAGATATACGGACCCAAGGGGGTCGGGGCACTCTACGTGAGAAAGAAGAATCCTCGGGTTCGCATCGCGGCGCAAATGGATGGCGGCGGACACGAGCGAGGCATGCGCTCCGGGACGCTCCCGGTGCCCTTAATCGTGGGGTTCGGCAAGGCTTGCGAACTCTGCGAGCAGGAGATGGCCAAAGAATCCACACGGTTAATTGCGATGCGCAATCGGCTGGAGTCCAGTATCATGACGGCCCTCGAAGAAAGTTATCTGAACGGCCATCCGACCAACAGACTCCCCGGCAATCTCAATATTTCCTTTGCCTATGTGGAAGGCGAGTCGTTACTGATGGGCATGAAGGACATCGCCCTCTCATCCGGTTCGGCCTGTACCTCGGCCACATTGGAGCCCTCTTACGTCCTCCGCGCGTTGGGGGTTGGAACAGAGTTGGCGCACTCCTCGATCCGCTTCGGTCTGGGCCGTTTTAACACGGACGACGAGATCGACTATACGATCAAGAAGGTGATCGAGGTTGTCACCAAGTTACGCGAAATGTCTCCGTTGTATGAGATGGCAAAAGAAGGCGTCGATTTAAAATCAGTCCAATGGGCTGCCCATTGACCAAGTTAGTTAAGAGGAGGATGAACCATGGCCTACAGTGATAAAGTCATCGATCATTTCAACAACCCCCGCAACATGGGGAGCTTCAAGAAGGACGAGGAAGGGGTCGGCACCGGCATGGTCGGAGCCCCGGAGTGCGGCGACGTCATGAAACTCCAGATCAAGGTACAAAACGATACGATCGTGGATGCAAAGTTCAAAACATTTGGTTGTGGATCCGCGATCGCCAGCTCGAGCCTCGCCACCGAATGGTTGAAAGGCAAGACGATCGGAGAAGCCCAGAAAATCAAGAATACCGACATCGTACAGGAGCTGAACCTGCCACCCGTAAAGATCCATTGCTCCGTGCTCGCCGAAGATGCGATCAAGGCCGCCCTAGCGGACTACCAGAAGAGAGCCGACGGAGCACTGACCGACGTAAAGTAACGTGAACAAAGGGAGCGCTCTATGGACACGACGAACGCAGAAACCCAAGCTCCGGTGATTACGCTTAGCGAGGCGGCGCTGAAGGAAGTGAAACGCCTCATCAACGTGCAGGGGCTGACTGAAGGGGGGCTCCGCCTCGGCGTCAAGGGCGGCGGCTGCTCAGGCCTCAGCTACACGATTAACTTCGATGAAAAGATCGGCCAGCACGACCAAGTCCATGACTTTCACGGTGTGAAAGTCATTGTCGACGCCAAGAGCGCCATCTATCTTCAAGGCACACAGTTGGATTTCCAAAAAGACCTGATGGGTGGAAACTTTAAATTCGTCAATCCGAACGCCGACAAGACCTGTGGCTGCGGAGAATCCTTCTCGGCCTAAGAGCGCCAGCAAAGCCTTGCAACCATTCACGGGCATGGCAGGGTTGCCATGCCCGTCTTGTCAGAAGAGGGAACGGGGTTGGACCATCAGCACACCCACAGATCAAGCCCTCGTGAACTGCAGATGGCTCGCAGCATGTGCTGGCACTGCCAATCTGAAGTGTCTGGTGAATACTTCTGTGACCGATGCGTCAAGGTCCAGCCGGTGTCAAAAGAACTCGACTACTTCACCTGCCTGGGTCTTCCTCGCCGCCTCACGATCGACCAGCACCAGTTGGAAACCAAATTCTACGAACTGAGCCGGGTATTCCATCCTGATTTCTATCAAAACAAGAGCGAGGCCGAACAGACCATCAGCCTTGGCAATTCCGCCATGTTGAATACCGCCTACCGGACGCTCCGTGATCCGATCGAGCGGGCGGAGTATCTCCTTGGTCTGGAAGCAGGGGCGGTGAAAGAGATCCGGAATTCGCCGCCTGCCGATCTCTTTGAAGAAATTCTTGAATTACAAGATACCTTGAACGAGTACCGAACTGCCGACCGCACGTCAGAAGCCGAGGCGACGCTCCGTGCGAAAATCCAATCGGAAAGGAGCACCCTCGAACAACGGCAACGGAACATGGAAGCCACCCTGCAACAGCTCTTTATTCAGTGGGACAGGCTCCAAGATCGCGGGGAAGCGACCGACCAGGCGAGAGTCGAGCGCGACCGTCTTCTGAAGCAGATGCGCGAAAATCTCTCCAACCGTACCTATGTCAAAAACATCGTGAACGACCTCGCCTCAACTGTCGGATAATCACCGCCATGACACGCATCGTCGGCATTGATCTCGGTACTACAAATTCGCTCGTGGCCTATATGGCCGAGGGACGGCCGCGTGTCATCCCAGGTCGGAACGAGCGTATGATGGTTCCCTCGGTCGTGGCAATGACCGACAACGGCCTGATCGTCGGTGACCCAGCAAAAGAATACCTAACGCGCAGCCCCGAACGGACCGTCTATTCTGTAAAGCGATTCATGGGAAAGGGCCTCGAGGACGTACAGAGTGAGCTCGCCTACTTTCCCTATCATTTGACGGAACAGGGCGGGGTCATTCGGATCAAGCTCGGCGAGAAAACCTATTCGCCCCCGCAGATCTCGGCCATGATCTTAAAGGAATTGAAACTACGGGCCGAAGCGCATCTTGGGGAGAGTATTACCAAGGCCGTCATTACCGTCCCCGCTTATTTCAACGATAGCCAGCGGCAAGCCACGAAGGATGCGGGCATGATCGCAGGTCTTGATGTCTTACGAATCATCAATGAACCGACCGCTGCTTCGCTGGCCTATGGACTCCAGCAGAAGACCCAGGGCACGATTGCCGTCTATGACCTTGGCGGGGGAACCTTCGATATTTCCATCCTGAAACTCAAGGACGGCATCTTTGAAGTCCTGGCGACCAACGGAGACACGCATCTCGGAGGCGATGACTTTGATCGCCAGGTCGCAGGTCTCTTTGTCAGGGAGATTCTAGATCAATATGGCCTCGATCTGAACGCCTATCCCGACCATATGCAGGCGGTCAGACTGGAAGCCGAACGGACAAAGATCGCACTCTCCGATAAGCTGAAGACCACGGCCACCCTCGACCTGCCGGAGGGCAAAGGCCGGTATTCGAGAGAGCTCACGCGCGACCAACTCGAATCCCTCACCATGAAATTGGTGGAGCGTACGCTCGGGCCCTGCCGACTCGCGTTGAAGGACGCCAACCTCACCTCGAATGACATTGATGAGGTGGTCCTCGTCGGCGGCTTGACTCGTATGCCACTGGTCCGCCGACAGGTCGAGGCGCTCTTTGGGAAACAGCCCCATTGTGAGCTGAACCCTGACGAAGTCGTCGCACTCGGCGCGGCCGTTCAGGCCGATATTCTCAGTGGCGGAACGACCGATCTCTTGCTGTTGGACGTCACTCCACTCTCCCTTGGCATAGAAACCATGGGCGGGGTGATGAGCAGCTTGATTCGACGCAACACAACGATCCCAGCCAGTGCCAAGGAAATGTTCACAACCTATGTCGACGGCCAAACCGGCGTGGATATCCATATCCTCCAAGGCGAACGAGAACTGGTGAAGGACAACCGCAGTCTGGCCCGCTTTCGGCTGAAGGTCCCGCCGCTGCCAGCCGGTGTCCCGCGCATCGAAGTCACGTTCTTGATCGATGCGAACGGCATCCTCAACGTCCTGGCGAAAGACATGCGGACCGGGCTAAGCCAGTCCATCGAGGTCAAGCCCTCCTACGGGTTATCCGACAACGAAGTGGAACGGATGATCGAAGATTCGTTCAAGTTTGCTGCGGATGACGTCTCCGCCAGAAAACTGATCGAAGCGCGGCTCGATGCCGGCGCGCTGATCACCACAACAGAGAAATCTTTGGCCGAAGGTGGCCATTTGATTTCCCAAGAAGATGTCGAAGCCATTCGATCGGTCTTGTCATCGCTCACAGCGGCAAAAGACGGCAACGACCCGCGGGCCATTCGCGCGCGTATGGCCGAACTTGAGCAATCCGCGAAGGGGTTGACAGTCGCGATGCTCGACGATTCGCTCAAGCGAGGGCTCCAAGGGAAAAAAGTGTCCCAGGTCACGTAAGTCAAGAGGCGAGGAATTGAAATGGATTTGAAGTGGCAGGATACAGAGGATATTGCAATCCGTTTAGTGGAAGAACATCCGGAAACGGACCCCCTCACCGTTCGATTCACCGACATGCATGCCTGGATCACGGCGCTCCCGGACTTTAAGGATGATCCCAAGAAATCCAACGAGAAAATCCTCGAATCAATCCAGATGGCCTGGCACGAAGAATATCAGGACTCGAAGTCCTGACTTCTTAAACTTCCCACCTCAAAGCTCTGCTGAAGTCCGTTGCGGTCGACCAGCCTGTCATCTGTAAGCTATTGTATTGCCGGTGTAATCAAGCGTGAGCCGATATAGTAGGCGAGGGAGTTGCCCTCGCTGCAACGACAGGGCTCCCCCTCCCTTTGGGTCATTGTGGAACAACAAGGGATTCGGCATAAATGGGGCTGGCCTGATGAGCAAACTGGAGCCACTCCAATGTCCAAGATCTTGAACATGAGTTCGCACACGAGTGACGAGGAATTACAACACATCACGAACTTGCTGCTCTTCCACCTGGTTGAGCGGAGCGGGGGGCAGGTTCAATTTAAGATGGAGGATGCCCATCGGGTTCGTGAAAGCCTGACCACTAAAATGGTGCAAATGCAGGTGGGAGAAGAAGTGCGTTTGCGTATCATCGATCGCCTGCCGGAACTACAGTAGACCTCAGTCACCCTGATTATTCAGCTGTACCACCTCGGTCTTGACCTTTGACTTCTAGAAGATACGAGATCTTGGTGGCCCAGAAACTAACTGTTGGGCAGTTACGAGGCTGGATACATGCTGACCCGTGCAGTAAACTTCCCGATCAAGAGCGGAGAACTGTATGACCAACACAATCTTATGAATTGCAGCCGGGAGATTGGGTTAAACCCCTCAATCATCTTCCAACGGCGATATGTATAAGCGTGGTTACTCTATATGGAACTGAAGCCGTGTCAACGCTTCCCCCTGATTCTGAGTTAGAAGTGACGGTGGGGACAAGCAGCGCCAGCATTGACACTTTAGCCGCTGAGGAATGTTACAACAATCTGCGAATACGGTAATGTGATAGACATCAGAGCAACGACATCAAATAGATAGCCTCAATGCTGTACATCTCCTCACACATCACCATTCCTGACTCTGAGATCGATATCCATGCGATGCGCTCTCAGGGGGCCGGCGGGCAGAACGTCAACAAAGTCTCATCCGCGATTCATTTGCAGTTCGATATTGCCGCCTCATCGTTGCCGCCATTCTACAAGGAAGAACTCCTGAAATTGAAGGATCATCGCATCTCAGAAGAGGGCGTGATCACCATCAAGGCTCAGCAGTATCGGAGCCAAGAGCAGAATCGAGAGGATGCCCTCGCTCGGCTGAGCGAACTCATTCGGAGCGTGGCTATCCCGCGCAAGAAACGCAGAGCCACGAAACCGACGAAGGGATCGAAGGAACGACGGTTGGAGAGCAAAACGAAACGCGGAAAATTGAAAACCCTCAGACGAACGCTCGAATAGCTGCTAAACAATCCTGCTTTCAACAGCCG
>DATNCR010000187.1:0-2943 GCA_035607135.1 Nitrospiraceae bacterium | reverse complement strand
AGCAGTATGCGCATGGCCTCCGTGGTTCCCACCTTCCGAATGACCGGCAAGCACGACGATCCGTCATCGACTGAACGGATGTCTTGACCGATACTATTATGGCACCTCTCAACCGGCAGGTCACTCAGCCCTAAGTCGGTCGGGATGTCGTCGAACGTCTGGGAACAGGGTCGTTCGACAGCTACTTGCCCAGCAAATATCATCAACTCATCTCCCTCGCATCAGATGCCATCCGTGTATTCGCCGCACATATCCGAGAGGGATCATCTCCTCAACGCCGCCTCCATGCATAATCCCACAACTCCAACCAAACAGAAGATAAAAACCGCTCCATAATACATGGCATCAATTAAAGCGACGTGCATCATGCTGTGTCTCCTTTCTCGAGAATCCTTCGGCCGTTTGGACCGAGGGGGTGTTCACTGTCAGTTGCCCCAGAACGGCCTCAGGCCCCGCTTCGTACAACGTCTTTTGGTCGTGAGGCTAGCGTAATGATTGAGGATGAATTGAGGATGAAGCCAACGTGAAGAACCTCTAATGGTTTGGACCGGCCGTTTTCATGTGGGCCGTTCGCCGATCGAATGGGATGTGGCGAATGGACACACCCCTCTATGGATTCCGGTGTTGAAGACGCGTTCTTACATTGAGCATCGGAATGAAGCGGGAGCGCGGTATGGGAAAGGTAGGTCCCTTGGCAAAGCCGCTCTCGGCAACCGCAGGGCGCCTGGCTAGGGAAGCAGTTTTTTCAGCATTTTGCTAGAGCCGCTCGCCGTACTTGCGAAAGTGCTCTTTTTTGGCTTCGTCGATCCATTTATCCCGCTTGATTCGTTCAGGGGCGGTGTAGAGCTTCTTCGCGACCTTCGCAATATCCTCCGGCTTCCAGCGGGCAATCTGGATATAGGTGCGCATACCCATCTTGTTCAGAGTCCGTGCAAAGACGGGACCGATCCCGTGAATCTTACTCAAGTCGTCCTTCTGGTCGACCTTTGCTGCGTTCGACGGTTCGATCTGCAGGCTCAGTTGACTTCCATTTTGACGGGTCGGCCGGGGAGCCACGCCTGTTCCATCGGTCTTGATGCGGAGTGCGGCTCGCACTTCAACCAGGCGTTTCCGGAGGCGGGTAATCTCCTCTTCCTTTTCTCCCACCAGCTTCACCTGACTCGTCAGGCTTTGCTGTTCGGTTGCCAGGTCTTGGATGTGATGTTGCAGCCCGTCGATCCGTTCGTCTCGTTCTCGCAGGAGTTGTTCATCGAGCCGAAGCTGGGCTTTAAGTTTGTCCAGTGCCGCGAGCTGTTTGTGCAACTTGGCGATCTGTGCTTCGTGTTGCTCGATGGTGTGGGTATATGTTGCCTCCCGCTGTGTCAGTGCCTCTTCTTGCTCCTTCAACTGCGGCTGGACACGTTCGAGTTCAGCGATTCGTCGTTCCCGGTCGGCGAGTTGGTCTTCGAGTTGGTGGAGGGCAGTTCGATGCTCGATGTCTCGATCGCAGAGCTGTACTTCGAGCCAATGGACCCGTCCTTGAGCCGGCTCAAGTTCTTCCACGCGTGCGCGTAGCTGCTCAGTCTCCTCGACGGTAGCTTCCAGCTGGGCAATGCGACGCTGAAGGTCGCGCCGTTCTTGTTCTTGAGACTCGAGTGCCTCTTCGGCTTTCCGGCGTGCGAGTTGGAATTGTCGGACTTCCTCCGCCTGTGTGGCAGCGGCCGCGTCATACTCACGCGCGCGGCGGCGGACAGAGGATTCGCCCGCCTCCAGGGCCGTCACCCGCTGTGTACGAACGGCCAGCTCTTGTTGAAGCGCCTGGAGGCGGTCCTGTTGAGCCGAGAGTTCATGCCGGGTGGATTGGTCGATCGTCTCCGATTCGACCACCTTGCTTTCGAGCATGGATATCGATGCAGCTTGGATTTTCAGCTCATGCTGCGCTTTTTCCAGCAGGTCTGCTTTGAGGCGGAGGTTGGTGGTGACCTCCCTGAACTGTTGTGTAATTTGGTAAACGGACACGTGTCGGAGCAGCCACCCGATTATGCCGCCTATGCCTGCCGCAACGAGGAGGCATCCCACGATTTGGCCGATGAGTATGGTCATAGGTTGGCACCTCCCTTCACGCGTAATTCGATGCGACGGTTGTGTTGAAGGCCGTCCCGGGTCTGTGACACTGACAGCGGGCGTGAGGCTCCATACCCGACGGCGGTGAACTGGTTCGTCACACCATGGCTGGTGAAGTAGTGCCGCACGGCTTCGGCGCGTTGGTGGCTGAGTTGAAGATTATACTCAGGTGCGCCGTATTTGTCCGTATGACCGCCGATCTCAATGGCCGTGTGTGGGGATCGGCGTAAGAGGGTAACCAGTTGGTCCAATGTGGCGCGACTGCGGGGGGTGATCGTCGCGGTATTCGAATCAAACTCGATGGAGGCGTGCGAGAGGACCTCATTCAATTTCTTTTGGAGCGAAGAGAGGGGAGGCGAGGGCTGGGCCGCGAAAATATGATTTTCCAGTTCGAGCCCCATCTGCGTCAGAGGGGCAACTTCTTGCAACACTGTCGCTTTGGCACGATCGCTGTCGACGTGGCCGCTGAGGACCAGCGAGCGCCCGTCGATGATGATAGATCCGCGTGCTGTCAGGTGCCCTAAGACGGGGAGGGCCTTAGGGACATTGCCGATCCAGGCTGCAGATTCCACTTTCGGATCCACAGCCAACTCATCGACGATCCGGCCCGGTGGTGCGCCATAGAGCTCTTGGGCCCGCTCAAGGATTGCGGCCTTGCTGGTCTGACTAGGGAGCGAGCCACGGAGAGTCAGAATTCCATGCTCGAGGTGTGCATGGAAGCTGGCAGGGGTGAGGGCTCCCGATGCGGTGGCTGGGGGAAGATGGCGTGGTAAGCAGAGGGCAGCAAGGAGTGCAAGTGCAACAGCGCCTGTGGCAAGAATTGCCGCACGCATCATGAAT
>DATNCR010000181.1:0-9527 GCA_035607135.1 Nitrospiraceae bacterium | reverse complement strand
GGCAAAGTGACGATCCGGTATCAGGCTCGTATCGACAGTCCTGGCGAGCGTCAGGGCAAAGACAGGTCCAGAACCGGCTTTGCGTAGGGTTTTCGCGCATTCGTTCAGCGTCGTACCAGTGGTGAAGACATCATCCACCAGCAGGATACGTTTCTCCACGAGGTCCTGTGGTTTGCGGACTTCAAATGCCTTCCGTAGATTTCGTAACCGTGCCTGTCTTGTTAATGTGGTTTGAGGGTCGGTGGCGGCGATCCTGACGAGGTGTGTGGGGAAAACAGGGCGGACCAGATGGCGGCTGAGCTGATCGGCCAGCAGCAAGGATTGGTTAAATTCACGTACGCGTAAGCGGGTTGGGTGTAAGGGCACAGGGACAATCACGTCGACGTCGATCCCGCTTGGCATGGCGCCGATCATCAGGCGGGCAAGTGGCCGTGCCAGTGTATGTTTGCCCTGGTACTTGAACGAGCATATGGCTTCTCGTAATGGCGAAAGATACTGGAAGAGGGTCCAGGCGCGCTGAAACTCAGGCGGCTGTTCCTGACATTGTTGGCATTGATGGTTCGGAGTATAGGTCGTGGCTGCCGGCGAGGCAAACGGTTGATCGCAGCGGGCACACACCGGCTGCTGGAGTGGGCGGATGGTGTGCCAGCACGCGGTACAGAAGAAGGGTACCGGGTCGGTGCCGAGTGAATGGCCGCAGGCACAGCATTCGACGGGCAATACGAACCGAAGGGCCTGACGGCACCATCCGATGAGTCGGTCCTGTGTGCCTTCACGTAACATCGCAGCGAAATTATTCCAACGAATGTGTGTACGCTTCTTCTATGAGAAGAGGCCGCGCCTGTCAAGGTTGTTGCTCTATAAATGGTTATGATATACGAAGGCAGTAGGATAATGAATAAATTCCTGTCGGTGCTCCCAAGCGCGACGTTCAACCCTTGATTCCGAGTGTCTGGCCTTTCTCGCCAGTCTCGCGCGGCGATTCTGCTGGCTTAGGGTACGAATGGAGAAACAGATGACGATGGTAGGCTTCGACCAGGTATCGAAGATTTATGAGCGTGGGGGCGACACGATCACCGGGCTCGATCGGGTCACGGTCGAAGTGGCGAAGGGGGACTTCTGTGCGTTTATCGGTCCCAGCGGCTGCGGGAAGAGTACGTTGCTCAACCTAGTTGCCGGATTGGATGTGCCCACCTCGGGTGACATCCTTCTTGGAGGGCAGTCGACCAGTCGATTCACGAGCAACGACTGGACGAGGATCAGACGGGAAACAGTCGGAATTATTTTCCAAGCATTCCATCTGATTCCCGGGCTCACGGCTGCGGAGAATGTCGCGTTTCCTCTGTTACTGCGCGGGGAACGAGGGGGGGCGGTCCAAGCCCGCGTCGAGGAGATGCTCGAGGTCGTGTCGATGACCTCGCGACGTCACCATCGCCCCAGCGAGCTTTCGGGCGGGGAGCAGCAGCGTGTGGCGATTGCGCGAGCGATCGTGCATCAGCCCGAGATCCTTCTCGCTGATGAGCCGACCGGCAATTTGGATTCCCAGCATGGGGCCGAGATCATCGTCCTCCTGCGGTCGCTCGTCCAGCGCTTTCGCCAAACCGTACTGCTGGTCACTCACAGCACAGCGGCGGCGGAGGCTGCCGATTATGTCTGGGCTATGAAGGATGGGCAGCTGGTGTCAAGAACACAGCACGCGCCTGTCACGGAAGTCGCGTGATGGATCTTTCGACCACCATTGCCGGCGTGCGATTTCCCAGTTGCTTCATGAATGCTTCGGGCGCCCTCTGTGTTACACGTGAAGAACTGCTGGTCCTCGGCCGATCTCGTGCCGGGGCCATCGTCACTAAATCAATGACGGTTGAGCCTCGCGACGGCAATCCGACGCCACGGTACTACGGGTTTTCCGGTGGGTCCATCAACTCCATGGGCTTGCCGAATCTCGGGTATAAGGCGTACGCCGCGCTCATTCCTGAATTGAAGTCGCTCGGCAAGCCGGTTATCGCCAGTGTGGCAGGTCTTTGTGAAGACGATTTCCCGACGATCGCGACCACGATCAATGCGGCGAAGCCAGACTTGATCGAAGTCAATCTCTCCTGTCCAAACATACCTGGCAAACCTCAGATCGGATATGACGCCGAGGCCTCCGAACGTCTACTGAAGCGTGTCCGCAAAGTGATTACGGTCCCGATGGGGGTCAAGTTGCCTCCCTATTTCGATCCGGCCCATCATGCGGTAATGGGAGAGGTGCTTCTCCGTTGTGGGGTCGACTTTCTCAACTTGATTAACTCTGTCGGTAACGGGCTCGTCGTCGATCCGGAACGGGAGGTCGTTCTCATCAAGCCCAAGGGTGGGTTCGGTGGACTGGGTGGTACGATCATCAAGCCGGTTGCGTTGGCCAACGTGAGGGCTTTTTGGAAGATCTTCGAAGGGCGCATGCCGATTATCGGGACCGGCGGCGTGGTCAACGGCGTGGATGCGTTCGAACATCTGCTCTGTGGTGCTTCGGCGGTGCAGATCGGGACGGTCTTGGTCGAAGAGGGGGTCGACGTGTTTGGCCGATTGGAAATGGAGTTGTTGGCGCAGCTCAGCAAGAAAGGCTATACGAAGGTAGAGGACTGCCGGGGAAAGCTGAAGGAGCTGTAGACTTACTTGGCTCCGAATGTTTTGGCTAGCAGGCCCAGCTGCAGCGCTCGTCGGAGTAACTGTGCCACGTTTCTCACATTCAGCCGTCGCATCAAGTTGAATCGGTGGACTTCGACCGTGCGGACGCTGATCGCCAGCACCTCCGAAATCTCGCGGTTTGTGTGCCCTATCGACACCAGGCGAAGAATGTCACGCTGCCGAGGTGTGAGAAGATCGGCGTCGATGTCTTCCTGTAGCGGTTGGATCCTTCGGTTCAGAGCAGTTCGTGCGCCCATCAATTACCTCTCATGATCAACTCACGCGAGTCTAGCAAAGGTGTGAATAGCTGTAAACCAAACTGCCGATTTGTGCAGGACTCCGTTATTGGCCCGATTGATGTGGTTTATCTCGACTCTCTCATCCATGACGATTCGCCCTATAAGCTTCGCATCCCACAGTATAGCAGAGCGTGGAGAGAGAGAACTCAGGTTGCTAACATCGCGCCGTTCTTCCATGTTTCACACGCCTCGGTCTATGCGCCGGCGGATCCCTTTCATATCCTGCTAGGCCCTAGATGACTATACCACTCTTGCTTCCGATCGCACTGATTCGCGCTCATGCGCTCCAGCGGCCGTTTCGTGCGCTCCTCAGCATTGCCGGAGTGGCGCTGGGTGTTCTGGCCTCTGTGGCCATCGGGACGGCGAACATGCAAGTCCTGCGATCGTTCGAGCAGGCCGTCACGACGGTTGCCGGTCCTGCCACGTTGGAAATCGCAGGCCATGAGCTCGGAGTCGATGAATCGGTCATTACGGCCGTTCGGGCAGTTGAGGGCGTAGTGAGCGCCGCTCCGGTCATTGAAGAAGTCATCGTGGTCGCTCAGGGAAAGTCGCCTGGCCAGACGCTTGAGATATTGGGGCTGGACCTACTCGCGGAGGCCAGGACGCGTGGATTTCAGATATTGGAGGCAGAGACCGAGGCAGCGCTGGAAGCACTGTTGGCTCCGGACGCTCTGTATCTTGGTCGGCAGGTGGCTGCCGATTGGAATCTGGGAGTCGGGAGCATCATCGAGGGGACGGTGGGAGGGCGTCTCATACGGCTGCGAGTCGTAGGGCTGATTCATAACGAGGCGGCGCGCTCGTCCCTTTGGGATCGGTTGGCCGTCATGGATATTGCTGCGGCGCAGTTGTTATTCCAATCGATTGGACGGCTGGATCGGATCGAACTGGTAACGACGCCTGATCGACCGCTCGACGACATCGCCGCCTCTCTGCGTATGGTCCTCCCCCCGCACCTTGTCGTACAACGTCCGACACAACGGACGAAACAGGTTGAAAACATGGTGTGGGCGTTCCAACTTAATCTGGCGATCATGAGCTGGGTCGGGCTGCTCGTCGGGATGTTCTTGATCTACAACACGATTGCGTTTGTTGTCACGCAACGGAGACGCGAGATCGGCATCTATCGCGCACTCGGCATGACGGAGTGGCGGGTGGCTGGCTTGTTTCTTATGGAAGCAGGATTGCTCGGTCTTTTGGGTGGGCTATTGGGTGGACTTGGTGGAATCTGGCTTGCCAGGAGTTTGGTGTCGCTCGTAAGCCGAACGATCTCAGACCTGTATGTACCGATCACGTCCGGCGGGTTGATTCTGTCGATGGACATGCTGACATTCGCGGCTGTGGCAAAGGGCGTTTTGCTGGGGACCGTGGTCTCAATGGTGGGAGCCTTGGGTCCCAGCGTGGAAGCCGCGAGAACTGTGACGGTCCGTGCCTTGGCACCGGGAGACTATGAGTCGACCCATCGGCTGAGGGCGGGCCTGTGTGGATGGATCAGCCTCGTGTTAATGGCGCTGGCAGGCCTCTGCTCGCTGATGGGTCCGGTTGGAGACCTTCCGCTTTTCGGCTATATCGCAACGCTCTGTGTCTTAGGATCACTCTCCTTTCTTGCGCCACTCTGTATCCAAGCGTTGGGTATGCGACGTCCTCGGCAGGAGGGGCAGATGATGATGCTCGGGGGGAGCCTTCGGCATATCGCAGCCGACCAGGCGGCGCGTCATCCGGGTCGGAATTCAGTCACGGTGTCGGCGTTGATGGTGGGATTGTCGATCATGATCGGTGTGGCCGTTATGGTGCGAAGTTTTCGTGACACGGTCGAGGTCTGGGTCGATGAGACCGTGATGGCCGATCTCGTCGTAGCCCCGCAAGCCTGGCTTCAGGGTAAGCAGGTCGGGCAAGCGTCGAGTGCCTTACCAGGAACCTGGCGTTCGATCCTCTCGACGACTGAAGGCATTGCCGCAGTCGATGCCATTCGGGAGGTATCGGTGGACGTCGATGGTCAACCAGTCGCGTTGGTATCACGTGATTTCCGGCTCCATGCACAGCGCAGCCGGTATCGGATGATTCATGGAGATTCGAGTACGGCTCTGCGGCGAGCCGCCGAGACCGGAGGCGTTCTCCTGTCGGAAGTGTTGGCGACTCGGTTACGGCTTCATGAGGGGAGCAAGGTTTCGATCACGACGCCGGCAGGAGCCATTACTGTGTCCGTCGAGGGAGTGTTTTACGATTATGCGACCGACGGTGGGAAGATGGTGATCGATCGCACATGGTATCAGCGAGAGTGGCACGACGACCGGGTGTCGGTGTTTCCCATCTATCTGGATGCCGGGGCCGATGCAGAACAGGTTCGGCAGTCGATTGTTACGCATATCACCGGTCTGGATGGCACGACAGTCCCACCGTTGGTGATCAGAAACCACGAGTTGAGGAAGGAGATTCTCGAGATCTTCGACCGCTCCTTCATGCTGACCTATGTTCTTGAAGCTATCGCCGTGCTGGTCGCCGTGCTCGGCATCATCAATACCTTGGTGACGGCCGTGTTGGAGCGACGAAGGGAATTTGCCACCTTGCGGGCTATCGGTGCCGGCGCGAGGCAAGTGGAACGATTGGTGTTGTGGGAAGCCGCGTATCTCGGGTTAATCGGGGCTGTGCTGGGAGTCGTGGGAGGCTTGCTACTCGCCCTGCTGCTTATTCACGTGGTCAATAAACAATCTTTTGGTTGGACAATACAGATGACGGTTCCAGGCGGACTCATTCTGCAAGCCGTGGGGCTCGCACTCACAGCTGCTTTGGTGGCCGGCTACTTCCCAGCCCGCTGGGCCGCACGGCAGCCGCTGGTTGAAGGGCTGAGGGAAGAATAAAAGGAGGAGGCCGAGGTCGCTCTTTCACTCCGTCCGTCTCACCGAACACCACAATGGGCCCTGAGTCTGTGTCTACGCGGCCATACGTGTACGATTGGCGAAATCGAGCGGCGCATCCTTGCGATCGGACGGTGCAACTGTCAGCAATGGCCTAGCTGTGTATCCAACCTGCTGAGCCACCCACAGCGTAGGGATCTGTTCGATGGCAATGTTATAGAGATTGACCGAGTCGTTATAGAACTCGCGCCGGTCTGCAATAGTGTTTTCCAGCGCCGATATACGCTGCTGAATAGTTAAGAATTCTTGATTGGCTTTCAGATCTGGGTACTGTTCAGCCACAGCAAACAGTTTCCCTAAAGCATCGACGATTTGATTCTCTGCCTGTGCCTTGTCGTTGATGTTCCGGCCTGCGCTATACGCACTTCGGGCATTGGTAACGGATTCCAGGGTTTCCCGCTCGTGCGTCATATAGCTATTACAGACCTGGACAAGCTTGGGAAGCTCATCATGACGTTGTTTCAAGATCACGTCGATATTCGACCAAGCCTTGTCGATGTTGTTGGCGAGCCTGACCAGCATGTTGTAGGCGCCGGCAACATAGGCAATAAGTATGACCAGTCCAGTAACCAGCAGAATCCCAATCAGCAAGGTACCATTCATGGACGTTCTCCTTTGTGGGGATGACCGTTAGGACACGGTCGTTAGGTAGTGCTCGAAGATGATGATCAAACAGATTACAGCAAGCGTCAGGCCTCCTACCCAAAAGGCCAATATTTGCCACTGCAACTTGGACAATAGCTCCTGTTCGCTTCGGTCCGAGATGATGAATTCGTGGTCTTGGCTACCACCGATGTAGAGGGGAGAGGAGTTCTCGCTGTGCCCGCTTGCACCGAGATGTTCATGGGCGGTTCCGAGAACGTAGACCTGCTCCTCCGGCAGAATGAACGATTCTCGGCATTGTAATGTCTTGCTCCCCATCCAACGTTCGGTTGAAATCCCCAATCGATTCAAGCCGGCGATTGTGGTAGGGGGTAACTCTCCGAGCCAACTACTGCGAGAGGTGCGCTCATCCGGCAAGATAAGCTCGGCACCAAGAGGTACGACGAGTACTTGTCCGGTTGCATCCCTTACAAGGAAAGGTTGCTCAGAAGTGCCTTTCACAATGGTTTCCCATCGTGCATTCTTGCCTGAGCCGACCCGTTCTTCAACGGCATACGAGTAGAACACGCAGGGAAGTTCACTGAAGGGCGTAGAAAGGAGGCCCTCCTTGGACTGTGCTGTTCCACTGATTTCGACCAACCCCAGAGCGAGCGAACGAATAGTCGAGGTTGGAATGCTTTCGATCAAGCGCTTTCGTTGGTGAACCACCCATCCATAGATGAAAAGCCCAACACCTCCTCCAACACCTAATGTCAGGTACAGCAGGGTCTGATCTGGCGGTTGGCTCCAGTGAGCGGATCTCATGGCTTTACCAATCCCCGCAAAGAGGATGAGACCGCATAGTACAAAGGCGAATCCGAAGAACAGGACCCAGAACCAGAGGCTCTGTGGATTGGCGCGTGTTGTATTGATCCTGGGTTGATCGAGCATTGTTTCATTGTGTGCACGAAGTCTAGCGTCTGCTCGTATATACATCTCGGCTTCGTGGAACTGGATCGGAACCGCGGAGCCTCGATAGGTCTCATAGAGATGAGTGAGGCTTCCGTGAGGAAGCCACCATCCGTGACAAGATTTGCAGCTCAGGAAGGACGTGTGAACGACTGTCTCAGCCTCCATGTGATTTCCGCATCGGGGACACAATTTCTCTGTTCTGACCGCGACACCTCCGGTATCACCAAGAGCCCGGTTCAACGAGAGGTAATCCTCCACGAAAAAATTCACCTCCCCTACTTCGAGCCAGAGTCCGTGTCCGGAGGAGCAAACATCAAGCTCCGGACCCTGGCTGGTCGGAATCTCAACTAGTTCTTGCTGACAGTCTGGGCATTTCGTGGTGAGCATTGTGTCCAAACTGTAGCAAGAACCTGGCAGGTGTCAACGCGATTGCCTCATAACCGATTTGAAAAACAGAGGTTTCGGCAGGATTGTTAGCGAGTAATCATGTGACAGACCGAACGAGCTGACGGCTCATCAGCATGCTGCAGCAGACCATCGCTAGAGCGGGTGTGGTCGTTCTGGTAGCCAGCGACTGGCTCCCAGCTGGGCAACAAGCAGCCGATGACAGGGGCTGCGAGATGAATGATAAGAAGTTGGCGTGTGAATTATGTGTTGACCGGTTGCCGGTAGTCGACTTCGATCTTGAAGCCCAGATCCTCGATCATGCTCCAGACTTCGGGTGCCGGCTGGCCTGGTGTCGTGAGGTACCCGTTCACGAAGACGGAGTCGGCTGGGTAGAGCGCGAGAGGTTGGAGGCTGCGGAGGTTGTGTTCCCGTCCTCCGGCGATGCGGAGTTCAGTGTGCGGGTGGAGAAATCGGAAGAGACAGAGCACTTTTAAACAGCGTTGCGGGGTGAGGTTGTCACAATGCTCCAGTGGCGTGCCTGTTGCTGGATGGAGCATGTTCAGTGGAATCGAGTCCGGCTTGACTTCGCGGAGTGCCATGGCGAGGTCGATCAGATCTTCGTTCTTCTCGCCCATGCCGACGATCCCACCGGAACAGATTTCCAATCCTGCCGCCCGCGCATTCTTGATCGTGGTCAAGCGATCTTGAAATGTGTGGGTGGTACAGATTGAAGCATGAAAGGCTTCGCTGGTGTTCAAGTTATGGTTCACTCGATCGACGCCGGCTGCTTTCAAGCGTTTGGCTTGTGCTTCGTTCATCAAGCCGAGCGAACAGCAGATCTGAATCGGAACTTCCTCTTTAATTGAGCGCACGGCTCCCGCGATTTCGTCGATTTCTCGATCCAACGGGCTTCGCCCGCTGATGACGATACAATAACGTTGGGCCTTTGAGGCTGCCGCTTGTCGGGCGCCGTCAATCATCTGTTGCCGGGGTAAGAGGTTATAGCGCTCGATGGGTGCGGTCGAAATCGCCGATTGAGAACAGTAATGGCAGTCTTCTTGGCAGGCTCCGCTCTTGGCATTCTGCAACATCTGGAGACGGACGGTCTTGCCGAAATAGTGAGATCGGACGGTAAAGGCTGCCTGGAGAAGTCCCAGCAGTTGCTCATCTGGACTATCGAGCACGGCGTGGCACTCGCGTCGTGTCAGCGTCTCGCCGCGCAAAGCTTTGGCAGCAAAATCCTGGTAGTCGACCATGGGACACTCCATCATCTGTAGAGGTTCATTGACAGCGATGCGGATGGCTGCACGTGCGT
This sequence comes from Nitrospiraceae bacterium, assembly GCA_035607135.1. Lineage (GTDB taxonomy): Bacteria > Nitrospirota > Nitrospiria > Nitrospirales > Nitrospiraceae > Palsa-1315. The sequence continues at coordinate 396 of DATNCR010000181.1, read as the reverse complement.
CAGGCAGCCGGACTGGCCAAAAACCTACACGGTTTCGAAGGGAGAAGCAATGCCCTGGTAGGGAACCGTGGAGACTGAGAGCGGGCCACTCTCTTGACCGGAGGCTGCCTGACCGGCATTTGGCCATGGCAGCGCAACTAAGGCATTCCACGTCCCACAGCGGCGGCAGCGCCCAGACCATTCGGTCGACTCTTGTTGACAGGCAGTACAGATATAGGGGACGAGCACTCGTTTCTTGAATTGTAGGGCTTTCTTGAGTTCGGCCACGGCCTGCTCCATGTGCTGCTTGCGAAGATAGAGATTGGCCATGATCTTATGGTAGTCGATCAATTGGTCCTGTATCCCTTCCACGGTTGAGAGGATGTCGAAGGCTTCGTCGACCATTTCGAGTCGATA
>DATNCR010000133.1:0-19545 GCA_035607135.1 Nitrospiraceae bacterium | reverse complement strand
CACCAGACCCTTCGCCTCAGGAGACTGGAGCACACCGTCCGTCTGTGCCTTGCGGAATGACTTCACACGGGCGGCAATCGCTGGATACCGGCCCGCCAGGATTTGCGCTGCAAGCAAACCGGCGTTCTCCGCCCCTCCGATTGCCACCGTGGCAACGGGAATTCCTCTTGGCATTTGCACGATGGAGAGGAGCGAATCGAGTCCACGTAGATTCTCGGTTGGGATCGGAACCCCAATGACCGGCAGATGCGTCTTCGCAGCGAGCATCCCGGGAAGATGGGCCGCCCCGCCTGCACCGGCAATAATGACTTCGATCCCCCGGCCGGGAGCTTGTTCTGCATAGGCGAATAAGCGATCTGGAGTCCGGTGTGCAGAGACAACCGTCAATTCGCTTGGAATCCCGAGATCCGTCAGAATCGCAACGGCCTTCTCTAAGATCGGAAAATCTGATTTACTTCCGCCCAACACCCCGATCAAGGGACGCGGACGATCCGTTCCTCGCCGTCGTGATTGTAGTCCTCTACTGCGACGAGTCATCTGTGCGCGAACCCTTCTCCAACCGCTCTATAGCTCTCGACGGAGCCCCCACCTTAGCGATTCTCTGACTGCTGGTCAAGCGCGCACTCTCTCCACATGAACCGGTTCCCGAAGAAAACCTGACCGGATAAGAAGAGCACCTCGTCCAGCATCCTGACAGGAGCCTGTCCGACATTGCCGTTTGTCATGAGGCGAATGAGGTGGGGGGCAGATGCGAGGCCGCAGGCCCGGAAAAACCGGAGGTGTGTTCACTGGAATACATTACGTGTTGGTTTTGGACCGTAAACAATGCAGATGGTCGCGGATCGTTCGCCGCAGTAGAAGGGTCCGTGTCGGACAGGCCCCTACCCCTGCAATGCGGATTGGACTGTGTCGAAGAGGGTCTTCATTTCAAAGGGTTTCTGTAGCGCGTGGTGGGCTCCCAACATTTTGGCGACATCGAGGAAATTGAGCATACCGATCATGTCACTCCCGCCAGTGATCGCGATGACTTTCACCTTCGGGAATTCCCGTCGCAACGTAGCTGTGGTCTCCAGGCCATCCTGATCAGGCATGAGAATGTCCATAATGACGACGTCGGCTGGTGCCAAACCGATACAACTGAAGGGCCTCTTTTCCATCACGTGCCTCCGTGACGTGATAGCCGGCCTGCTCCAACGTTTCACGAATCAATTGACGGATTTGCTGGTCGTGTCAACGACAAGAATAGATGGCATCGTACCTCAGCCTCGATGCATGACGCTGGACATCAATTTCCCACAGGCTGCGTCTTCAAGGAAAGTTTTCCGAACTGTACCATCCCTGCGGTGAGCAGACAAAGAAACAATGCGGCATCATGACTGCCGATGCCCTATCGGCAGCGATGCGAACACGCATAGAGAGCCATTCATCACAAGTGTCCAGAGGCGTGATGCCCTACAGCATAGCTGCATGAGACACGCAGGACTGGCAGGACGGGAGTGGGCTGTTTCATTAACCTGGTCAGTCTGGTAGGCAGAATCGGTTCACGAAAGACACCGGACCGACTCGCTTGTGACACACTGCCACCTTCTGTGCCAGGTATCAGGCCTGACGTTTGACAAAGAAGGTGGCAGCTTGTGCGCGTCGTGAGATATGCAGTTTTTGGAACATGTTGGAGAGGTAATTCTTGACTGTCTTGTCGCTGAGTTGCAGCGTGGTCGCAATTTCCTTGTTGGTCAAACCTTCCGCCACCAAAGCCAGCACGCGCTCTTCCTGAGGAGAAAGGGATTGTCCCCGCACCGCGCTGGCTTGAGTCGGCCAGACTTTGATCCAATTCAGCGCCCGATGGGCGAGGGCCGGATTGAGAATCGATTGACCGTTGGAAACGGCACGAATCGATCGGATCAGCAGGCTGGAGTCGATATTCTTGAGGATGTATCCTTGTGCGCCGGCCAGCACGGCCGCCAGGGCGGAATTATCATCGGAATAGGATGTGAGAAAGATGATTCGTGTCGTGGGGTGACTGGCGAGAATCTGACGAGCGGCGTCGATGCCGGAGCCATCCGGGAGCCGAACGTCCATCAGGACGATGTCCGGTTGGAAGCGATTGACCGCCTGCACCGCAGCTATTTTGGATCCTGCTTCACCGACAACGGTAATGCCGTGATGGTTGTGCAAGACGGTTCGCAGGCCAACACGGACCACTTCGTGATCGTCGACCAGGAGCAGGCGTATCGGTTTGGTTTTAGTAGCGGACAGTAGAGGCCTCTTTCGGTATATCGAATACGATGCGTGTTCCCTTGTTGATCTTTGAAAAGACGGTAAACCGCCCTCCAATCTTCTGTGCACGGGCGGCCATATTGCTCAACCCATGACCGATCCCCTTGGCAGTGTCCATGTTGAATCCACCACCGTTGTCACGAATACTCAACCGGAGCCCCTGTTTCAGTATCTTCAGCGACACCGTGGCCTCTTCCGCGCGGCCATGCCGGATACAATTGCTCACCGCTTCCTGGATAACGAGAACCAGGTGCAGGGACTGTTCAGCTGAAAGCGCTTGCGCGGCACGTTCATCGATCGCGAGGCGGACGCGCGTCGCGTGATGCTGCGTCAACGTTTCCAACATGTGCTGCAGCGCTGTCGATAAGTCCTTCCCCTTGAGCAGGTCTAAACCCAGCCCCGCGATGAAGTTTCGGATTTCGTGCATGACACGGTTCAATTGATCAATGACTTGATCGATTGATGGGCTCAACATCTGGCGATTCCTTGGGGACATCATCGATTTGGCCGTTTCGAGGGTGAGGCCCGTGGCAAAAAGCGACTGCAAGATCCCATCATGCAAATCTTGGCTGATCCGCTCACGTTCTTCCACCGCCGCGCGCAGATCACGCTCTCGTTGACGGAGCGCTTCTTCCATGCGCTTCCGCTCCGCGATATCGAGCACCAACACCTGAATCATAGATCTGTCGCCGATGGAGGCGGGAATTGCTGTCACGGCTACGTCAACCCGTGTCCCGTCAAGCCTCACATATTGCTCATCCAAAGAAGGAACTGGCCGCCCGTTATCCATCAACTCGTGGATGCGGTCTTTCACCACGGTGTGAAACTCCGGGGCGATCCGTTCGAAGACCGGCGTGCCGATCAGCTGTTCGACCCTTGTCGCGTTGAGAATCCGCTGCATCTCCCGATTAACGTAGGCGAATCGGCCACCCTCGCTCAAGAAGATACCAATCGGGGCGTTGTCTACCAAGAACCGATAGCGTTCTTCGCTCTGGCGCAGTGATGCCTCCGCTTTCTTCCGCTCTCCGATATCCCGCATGATGACGCAGTTGTATTCGGTCCCCTCGTAGTCCAGATAGTTAATGGTGACCTCCGTATCCAGGACCTGGCCGGTCTTCGACCAAAGTTTGGACTCGAAGGTCATGGACCGCTTCTGTTTCAATCCTTTCCAATGGGCCGACCAGAAATCCGAAGGAAGATTGGGGTCAATGTCGTACATGGTCATCGTCGTCAGTTCGTCGCGGGTGTATTCCAACATCCTGCAGGCCGCGTTGTTGACGTTCAGGATCCTGGCATCGTGACCAATCCAGAAGAACCCCTCGACAGCATGATCAACGGAGAACTGAGTCAGCTGGAAGGCTTCCTGCGCCTGACGCAGCGCCGTAATATCTTCGTTGAGCACGATCGCGCCGAGAACGACTCCGGCCTCGTCCTGGACCGGAACGCTCGTGTTGCGAATGATCTTCTTTGTCCCATCGAGGCATTTGAGGTCAAGCGTTTCGTTCAGTGAAGAAACGCCTTTCGTTAGCGCATGGCTCACGGCCCAGCGATGGAGTTCATTCGATGGCTCAATTGTCTCCCCCCATCCAGGAGCATTGGCAGCTGTCTCGATCCTGATGTGTTTGATTCCGGCCCAAATCTGTTTGGCGGCGGGATTAGAGAGGACCGGCTTGCCCGATTGATCGGTAAACCAGATACCTACCGGCAGTGCGTCCAGCACCGTGCGGAGCTGGCGTTCGCTGCGTTGCAGTGCCTCTTCGGCCCACTTACGTTCCGTGATGTCCTGGACAATCGCGATATGATGAACCGGCATTTCGCCAGGCCGCCACAATGGTGCGACGTTCATGTTAACCCACACAATGCTACCATCTTTTCGCACGTAGCGTTTTTCCATCGTGAAGGAGGAGATCTCGCCGGAGAGGAGGCGTGACCTGTTCTCGAGGTTCTTCTCCAAATCGTCAGGATGGGTAATCGCTCCGAACGTGGTGGCCAACATCTCAGCCTCCGTCAAGCCCACAATCTCACAATATTGACGATTGACCTGGACGAATCGGCCCGTGCGCGATTCAATCTGTGCGACTCCCGCTCCGGCCTGCTTAAAGATGGTCCGGTAACGCAGCTCGGCCTCCCGTATTGCATCTTCCGTCTGCTTACGGTCGGTGATATCCATGTGGGTCCCCGCCATGCGGAGCGGTGCACCGGCGTGATCACGTTCCACCACTCTGCCCCGGGCCAAGATCCACACCCAGCGGCCAGCCTGGTGCCGCACCCTAAACTCGACGTCGTAATCCGGTGTCTCATTCTTGAGGTGAGATTCGAGAATGGCTTGGATGGTCGGCACATCCTCCGGGTGCAACAGAGAAAGCCAAGTGTTGACTTGAGGTTCCAGCTCGTCCACTGCGTAGCCTAACATCGAGCACCAACGCGCATCGAACACGGCTTTTCCGCTGGACACATCCCAGTCCCATAACCCGAGGTTGGCCCCTGACAGGGCGAGTTCCTGACGCTGTTCACTCAGTCTGAGCTTTTCCTCTGCGTGTTTGCGGTCGGTGATGTCTTGGCATGAACCGGACATCCGACGGACCTCTCCCTGTTCATTCCACATTGCCTGCCCCCGCCCGCGAACCCAGCGAAAGTCTCCTCGATTGGTGCGTAGCCGGTATTCGACATCGTAGGGAACTCGATGCTCAATGTGCGCCGCGAGTTGGCCGAACACGTGATCCTTGTCATCGGGATGAAGTCTAACCGCCCATTGATCGAGCGTCTCAAACGGTTCTGACTCATCCAAGCCGAGCAATTCTCGAACTCGTGGAGACCACCAAATCGGTGTTTGTGGTGCATACCAAGGCTCGCCAAGCAGCCGGTGGGCATCCCAGAGGATATCCGTCGAGCCCGCTACAGCCAACGCCAAACGTTCTTCGCTGGCGCGGAGCGCGGCTTCGACGTGTCGACGTTCGGTGATGTCGAGGACGGTACCGGCCATGCTGAGCGGGTGGCCGGTCACATCCCGATGGACGTCTCCGCGAGCATAGATAAACCGGACTTCGCCGTTCGGACGGACGATACGATATTCCATATCGTAGGGGCGGGTTCCAAGATGTGCGTCCTTGATGGCGGCTAAAACCGAGGCGTGATCGTCCGGGTGCAGCGAGGCCAGGAACCGGTCGTATGTCACCGCAATGGCCCCCGGCTGGTAGCCGAAGATCCGAAACAGTTCATCGGACCATTTCACCTCGCCGGTCTCGACGTCCCAATCCCAACTCCCCAGATGTGCAAGGGCTTGTGCATCGACGAGATGGCGCTGTTGCTGCTTCAGTTCCTCTTCCGCCCGCTTCTTGCCGGATACATCCCGTCCGACTCCGGTAACGCCGATGGACTCGCCCTGCGGATTCTTGAGTAACGCGCCGGTCCAATGATAGGGAATGGTACGGAGATCTTTAGTGAGCAGCTGACCATCAAGCTCGGCATACCCTTCTGTGAAGGCCCGCTGAATTGCGGCGGCGGTGCGGGTCTGTTCTTCCGGGGGCACGAAGGCCAAGGCAGGCTTGTTCAACAGTTCTTCCGGGCTATATCCCGTGACGTCCCCAAGACGCCGATTCCATTTCACCAGGTTGCCTTGGGTGTCGATGGCGAACACGATATCAGGAATGGTTTCCATCACATTGTGTAAATCGGCCAAGGCCTGGGCACGTTCCTGCTCGGCTCGCCGCCGCTCGAACTCCACGACAATACGTGGGGTCAGGATTCCCAGCAGGGATTGCAAATAGTCGCCGTGTTGCAACGGCTTGGTATCCATGACGACAAGTAACCCAATGACGGCTCCGCCTTTCGTCCGGAGCGGTACCCCGCAATAGCTCTCGGCTCCAAGATCTGCCAAACGCTGGAATTGAGGAAAGGTTGCCTGGACATTCCGGTCAAAAAAGGCGACGGTCTGTGTCAGCGCAGTCGCACAAGGCGTATGGGCAAGTTCATATTCGAAGTTGTCGGCGAGGGTGCCTCCTGCCGAGACCGCGAGCGTACGGATTTTCTTGAACCGGCCTTCACACACTTCGCCGATCAACGCATATTGCACATGTAACGTCGAGGTCAAATGCATGACAAGTGAAGCAAAAAACTCCTCTCCGGTCTCGGCTGCCGTGGCTTCGATGATGGTACGCAAGAGATGCGATTGCTCGCGGAGATCCTGCATCGTCTCTTCAAGATGGTGATTTGGCGGTCGCATCGATTGGTCTCGCTCGGCGAGTGCGCGCGAGAGCTCTGCCACTCGCAATCGCAGAAGTTCGAGTTCCGACAGAGGTTCGGCACTGCTCATGCTGCAACTCCTTGTGACATACAATGGCCTTGTGAGAGGGCAACGGACGATTCATGAAGGGGCTGAACCTGGAGGGCACTATGGCAAAGACAACAGGCGCATGTGCTGCGGGATTCCATGAGACACCATGACAAACTATGTGTTGGGTGCAGACCGGGTTGCAAGAACCACATTGCGCCCGCCCTAGCTGGTTGGTTCTGCACAGTCACTTGGGAGGGCGACAGTGTCCTATGGAAGGCCGTCAAAAGTCTAGATCCAAATGGGTGTGACGAGCGGGCACAGAAGAGCGATGGGCATGAGAGGCATAGAGTGGACTAGGTGGGAGGGCTCCCGCACTATAGATGTGCAAGCCCACCTCACTGGGGTCGGAATACACGCATCGGGAGTTTGGTGCCGAAGGCGGGACTTGAACCCGCACGGCTTGCGCCACACGCCCCTCAAACGTGCGTGTCTGCCATTTCACCACTTCGGCATATGAAATTATCACTTCAACGACGAGGGAGCCGCATTATAGAAGTGGGCCAAAATCCTTGTCAATCAATAGACGGTCCGGTAGAATCGGGCGGCTTATGCTCACCGGGTTATCCAACGCTGTGCAGAATCAACACATTCTCACCTCCGCGCTACTTGACGATGTCGCTGAACGACAGGGACAGGGTTCCGTCGCTGCGCTGTTCGACGTCGACAATACACTGCTGCCGGGGGAGGCCAGTGAAATAGGATTCTTCCGGTTTTTGTGGCGGCGTGGTCTGGTGGGTTGGGGTGAGTTGACTCGAAGCGCGGCCTGGTTGGCGGGACACGTGCCTCCGTTTTCGCTGCATGCACTTCGAGAACGAAAAGTGTACTTGACAGGCAAGTGTCCCGCAGACATTGAATCCCATGCGCGCGAGTTCTGTCAGGCCGAAATGATCGACAAGCTGTCTCTCCAGGGTCGGACAAGGCTCGACGCGCATAGACAGGCCGGCCACCAGTTGATTCTTGTGACTGGCGCGCCTGAGTTTTTGGTCGTACCCCTTGCAAAGTACTTGGGCATATCTACAGTATTCGCGGCAAAACCAGAGGAGCGGGATTCAGTATATACCGGTGCATTGATTCCTCCGTTGCCCTATGGTCGTGGCAAGCGTGAGCTGATCCTCGCTCACGCTCAAGAAATGAATCTCGATTTGCCCGGCTCCTACGCCTATGGCGACAGCCCAGGTGACCGAGACATTCTTGAATTGGTCGGGCACCCCTTGGTGGTCAACCCGATCCGGGGCATGGCCCGCACGGCACAAGAGCGAGGTTGGCCTGTCACACTGTGGAAGTAGCGCCGTGAACCGTGAATCGCCAACTGATCGTTTTGTCGTCATACAGTATCCACCCGTTTCCAGTACCGATTTCACGATTATTGCTTCACGATTCACGTCTTGAATTATGCGCATCACCGAGATCTTCCATAGCATTCAAGGCGAGTCGAGCTACGCCGGGCAGCCCTGTGTCTTTGTACGACTGACTGGATGCCCACTCCGCTGCACCTGGTGCGATACCGACTATGCCTTCTACGGAGGGCGCGAGTGCTCGATCGAAGAGGTCCTGGCGCAGGTACAACACTATGGATGCCGCCTTGTGGAGGTCACGGGAGGGGAGCCGCTTGTCCAACCCGAGAGTTTCCCGTTCTTGACCAGACTGTGCGATGCCGGCTACACGGTCCTCCTTGAAACCAGCGGCGCCGTTGATATTGCGCCGGTCGATCCCCGCACCCACGTCGTACTGGATGTAAAGTGTCCGGGGAGTGGGATGACCGATCGAATGCACTGGCCGAATCTTGCTCGGTTGACCGGCAAAGACGAGGCGAAATTTGTCCTGGCCGACCGAGTCGATTACGACTGGGCTCGTGAGATTCTTGCTCGATATGACCTAGCCAGTCGCTGTTCGGTACTGTTCAGCCCGGTCTTCGGTTCGCTTGATGTCCGTGATCTTGCGGAGTGGATCCTGGCCGATAGGCTTCCTGTGCGATTCCAAATGCAGTTGCATAAATATATATGGGCGCCCGACATGCGAGGGGTGTGATGAGTCGCCATCGACGCTCCGTGTGAACTGAACGCTGATGGCTGATCGCTGACAGCGTGAACAAGGAGACACGAATGAAGATTATGCAGGTCATGGTACAGGTTGGACGAGTGGAGGCCCTACCCGCCGAGGTGTTGGTCCTCACGCATTGTGAAGGAGAAGGATTAGCCAAACAGGATGCGGCCCTGCTCGATCGAACCCTCGGAGGCGCGTTGAGCAATCTGGTGCAGTCCAAGGAATTCGAAGGCAAGGCGAACGAGGTCTTGCTGTACCACACGCAGGGCACGGTGCCTGCGAAACGACTGGCGCTGGTCGGCTTGGGCAAGAGAAGCGAGGTCACGCTTGAGAAGATCCGACAAGCGATGGGCTCGGCGGCGAAGCGCGCCCGGCAAACAAAGGTCGAATCGTTTACGGTGATGCTTCCGACGGTGACGCCTGGCGGAATGTCATCGCTTGAAGTCGCGCAAGCGATGGTTGAAGGAGCGATCCTAGGCAGCTATCAGTTCACCGTCTATCGGAGTGAGGCGGCCTCAGGGCCAGACGTGTCGGAGATGAAGATTCTCATCCCAAGGAAAAGTCAGTTGCGGCAAGTCACTGAAGGAATCCGGCGCGGCGTCGCTGCGGCAGAGGCTACCGTCTTTGTCCGAGATCTCTGCAATCATCCCTCCAACGTCCTAACCCCCACCAGAGTCGCCGACGAAGCGAAGACTGTCGCCAAGGCGGAAGGGATCACGATCAAGATTCTCGAGCAGAAAGAAATGGAGCGCTTGGGGATGGGAGCGCTGCTCGGCGTGGCGCGCGGGAGCCAGGAGCCGCCCAAGTTCATCATCCTTGAATACAACGGCGCCAAGAAAAATGACGCACGTCCAGTTGTGCTGGTCGGGAAGACGATCACCTTCGATACCGGCGGGATTTCCCTGAAGCCGGCTGAAAATATGGAACACATGAAGGCCGATATGACAGGAGGGGCCGAAGTCTTGGCCTCGATCCGCGCAGCGGCCAGACTCAAGCTCCCATTGCGTCTCATCAGTATCCTGCCCGTGGCGGAAAACATGCCGGGTGGCCGGGCGATGAAGCCGGGTGATATTGTGACGACGCTGTCGGGGAAGACTGTTGAAGTGCAGAACACGGATGCAGAGGGCCGGCTCATTCTGGCGGATGGCCTTGCCTATGCGATGCGTTATAAGCCGGCGGCCTTGATTGACATTGCCACGCTCACGGGGGCCTGTGTCGTGGCGCTCGGCCAGTTTGCCATCGGGATGTTCGGAACAGACCAGACGCTCAAAGAGCAGGTCCGGAAGTCGGGATACAAAGCCGGTGAGCGAGTGTGGGAGATGCCCTTATGGGAGGAATACTTCGAACAACTCAAGAGTGATGTCGCCGATATGCGCAACATCGGCGGCCGTGGCGGCGGCATGATTACCGCGGCCCTCTTTCTGAGCAAATTCGTGGGGGATTGCCCGTGGGTGCACCTCGATATTGCCAGTACGGATTGGAGTGAGCGGGAACGGGCCTACATTCCGAAGGGTCCCACCGCGATCGGAACTAGATTATTGGTGCAATATCTGATTGATCGGAGCCTCTAGCAGGATGCGACAACAGTCCACCAGCGTCCACAAACCATGGCGCGAGATATATGAGACGAGGGCGATCAGAATTTCGAAGGTCGGGGTTCGGAGCTCGGAACACTTCGAACCTTGGAGCTCGAACGCTCACCCGTTTCGCCCCTCCAGCTCATCTCGATCGGCCCTCCTGCAGGAATGTGCTCTTGTTGTGGGATCGCTGCAACCCATAGAGCTTCTAGCCCGCCAACAAAGTTTTTCTACAGCCTTCTAGTATTGGAACACGATCACATGACCTCGCGAGACAAGATTGGGCAGCTCTTCATGGTCGGATTTCTTGGGACGTCGGTGACGCCGGATCTGGCCTCGTTCATCAAACAGTACAAGCCGGGGGGCGTCATTCTGTTTTCTCGGAATCTGGAATCCGTCGAGCAGATGGTCGATCTGACCAACAAGCTACAGACCTGTAGCCCCCATTCACCGCTCTTGATTTCGATCGATCAAGAGGGTGGCCGGGTCTCTCGTCTGCCGAAGGGCTTTACGATTTTCCCGTCCTGCAGCCTCTTGGGCCGCTCCAATTCAACCGAATTGGCATACGCGGCTGGGGCCACCATTGCCAAAGAGTTGAGAGCGGTGGGCGTGAACATGAATATGGCGCCGGTCCTCGACGTGAACAGCAATCCGGACAATCCAGTCATTGGCGACCGCGCGTTCGGCACAACGCCGGACGTCGTCTGTGAACTGGGAATCGCGACGGCGGCGGGGCTCCAAGACAACGGAGTCGTGGCCTGCGGGAAACACTTTCCAGGTCACGGCGATACGAATACCGATTCTCACAAAGAACTTCCGGTCGTCGAGGCAACACGGGAGCGATTGGAGGCGATCGAGTTTCCTCCCTTCCGCCGTGCTGTTCAGCGGGGTGTCGCATCATTGATGACCGCGCACGTGCTGTACCGGGCCCTCGATCGCGAATTGCCGGCCACGCTTTCGCCAACCATCATCAATGATTTCTTGCGCCAGGAGCTGCAATACGACGGAGTCGTGTTGACGGATGACCTCGAAATGCACGCGATCGTCGATCATTTTGGCGTGGAGGATGCTGCGGTCCGTGCGGTGTTGGCTGGTTGCGATATGGTATTGATTTGTAAAGATCGGGACCGGGAAGTCGCGGCATTCGAAGCCGTGGAACAGGCAGTCGCGTCAGGCACGATTTCCACCGAGCGGTTAGACCTCTCGGCAGCTCGAATTGTCCGGCTGAAAAACCGGTTTGTGACTCCCTATAGACCGGTGACGATCTCCGACGCGAAGCTCATTGCGGGATGCCGAACCCATCAGGCATTGTTGAATTCGATCGAACAGGCCCGGGCGCGGGTATCTTACCCACAATACCCTTGAGGACTTCTGCTGCATCGACGATCCTTTGCGACGACACGCCTTCGATCAGCGGATCTGCACCCCTTCCCTCACCCTCCTCCATGACCCCCCTTGCAGGTCGCGGGCCGATTCCCCTACAGTGAGCCGCATGATCCGCACATTTCAGGGAATCAAACCCACCGTTCCCACGTCCTGTTTTATCGAAGAGACCGGCGTGGTCATCGGCGATGTCGTGCTGGGCGAGTACTGCAGCGTCTGGTTTCATGCCGTCATTCGCGGGGACGTGCACTTTATCAGGATCGGCGACCGGACGAATATGCAGGACCTCTGTATGCTCCATGTCACTCACGATACCCATCCACTGGTCATCGGCAACGAGGTGACCATCGGCCATGCGGCGATACTCCACGGTTGCACGATAAAGGATCGTGTGCTGATCGGCATGGGAGCGATTGTGATGGATGGAGCCGTGATTGGAGAGGATTCGATTGTGGGGGCCGGTGCGCTGGTGGTGGAAGACATGATTGTGCCACCGAAGAGTGTGATCCTCGGATCGCCGGGCCGTGTTCGGCGCACCGTATCAGAAACCGAACTCGCGTGGATTAAGGAGTCGGCGGAGAACTACGTGAAGTATGGCAGCCAGTACCTAGACAACTCGTCAAGAGCCAAGCCCGGATTCCGAATCTAGCAGGCGGCCGGAAGACCAAGCCGGCATGCTGGAGTTTCGAATGTTCGCATAGACCGCACAAGAAGAGAACAGTCCCGCTCACTGCTCAAGAATGCGCCCTGCTAGTGTCCCTTGCCGATTCGAATAAAACATATCGGATCGCCGACCAATGCCGTCGGGTAGTACCGCTTTCCAACCTGATAGGGCACTCGATACCTGTGGCACCACTCGGCAATCCACAAGACTTCTTCCGTCGTCGTCGTGACGAGGCCAGGCTTCGCGAGTTTTCCCATACAACGTGCCACCAATGCGCGCACGATGCGACGCTCTTTGGCAAACTTTAGCGGGTCGAGAGTGAGAGGATTGCCTCGTCCATAAGACAATGGCGACAGATGTGGGAACCGCTCAGGGTCGTTCAACACGCTGACCATCCAGAGGTGATCGAATCGGCCCTTCGCGCTGGCTGCATCAGCCACATGGAACGTGAGAGGAATCATGTCGCAGACATGATTGAGAGCTGCCACTTCGGCTCTTCGAAGATTATAGGGTTCCACTGTCCGGCCAAGTTCTACCGTTTCCATAATCAATGCCGGAAGCTCCGCCACTCCGGCACCGACATAGAGACTGCGCCCGTCCCGGTTCAGTTTCCTCCTCAAGACCGCGGCGACTCGACTCCCGAGACGGCCACAAGGCACTCGTTTCGCTCGCCAAAATTCATCGCCGCCTTCATAACAATAGACGGGTCCCAGTGCCTCATAGTCGAGGCAACCATACACTTCTGTCACGAGACGTCGAGTTGCGGGGGCCAGCCTTGTACGACTCGTCTTCACGGTCGTACTCCAGCGATGCGAATCGCGGTTGCGGTCACCGTCGCGACGACCTTGGAGAGAAATTCAAGATTCAATGTGTCCACAGTATCAGTCGCACGATGGTAATGGGGGTTTCGGAAATTCGCCGTATCGGTCAACACCACCGCTGGATAGCCTGCATCCCAAAACGAGGCATGGTCGCTACGACGGGTGTCGGGCAGGGCCTCCCCTCGGCCTGGCACCACCAATGACAGGGGTTTGAGCTGGCTCGCATATCGCTGGGCCTCCTGATCAAGCTGAGTGACCAACGCCCGGGATGCTTCGTTGCCCACAATGGCAAGAAAGTCTCCCTGGGTCGGCACCGCAATGGGTACACCGGGTGGAATCTGCTGTGTGCCGGCTTCACTCCTGGCAAACCCGACACATTCCAATATAATCGCACCGGCCAACTCACGGCGTTCGGCTTTCAAACGGGACGCGAACGCCTGACTCCCCAACCGATCCTGCTCTTCGAGACAGAATGCCACGAGCCAGATGGGTCGCGCGAGAGGTTGTGCGCGGAGGCTAGAAGCCACTTCAAGGAGAACCACCAGCCCGCTCGCGTTATCATCCGCGCCCGGTGACCCGGAGACTGTGTCGTAGTGTGCCCCAATCAGGAGTGGGGGCAACTCCTCTCCCTGTCCAGGCCTGTCCGGGTACTTGATCGCCACCACATTGCGATAGACCTTGCCCCAAGCACTCACGAGTTGGCTCGTGGTGGCCCATCCTTCCTTGGAAAACTGCGTCGACAGATAGTGCGCCGTCTTCCGAAGCGCACGAGGGCTCGTCTCAGGATGACGCTCGCGAACGAGGGTCTCAAGATGGCGGGTGATTCGGACGTGTTGGTTCGCCACAAAAAAGAGACTGGTTGGATGAACGACTACGACGTAATCTCGGTCCCGATACCTTTACGTGTGAATACTTCGAGGAGAATGGCATGGGGTATTCGACCGTCAATGATATGGGCTTTGCCGACGCCGCCGCCGAGGGCATCCAAGCATGCATGTACCTTGGGCAACATCCCTTCGCTGATCGTGCCCTTCTTCACCATCCGCTGCACGTCTTTGCGGGAAACCGTCGAGAGATGGTGCCCGTTCGTACCGCGAATGCCTTTCACATCGGTCATCATTACCAACTTTTCCGCACCAAGTGCGGCGGCCATTGCCCCAGCCACCAGATCGGCATTGATGTTGTACGTGTTCCCTTCCCGGTTGGTACCGATTGGTGCAATGACGGGAATATAATGATCCTGCTGAAGTTTCCGCACCAACGTGGGATCGATGGACTGGACCTCTCCGACCAGGCCAAAATCCTCGTCCCCCTCGCCGTCATCGAGATCCTTTTCCAAACTTGCCGCCCAGGCTTTCGCAGTCAGCGGGCGAGAGAGCATGAGCCCTCCGTCCTTTCCACTCAAACCTACCGCAAGGCCGCCGTGGCGATTCAAGAGATCGACAATCTCCATATTGATTTTACCGGCCAGCACCATCTCCACGATTTCCATCGTCGCCTCATCTGTGACCCTCACCCCATGGCGAAACTTGGCTTCGATGCCTAAGCGATCAAGCATCTTATCGATCTGAGGTCCTCCGCCGTGCACAATGACCGGATTGAGACCGACATATTTCAACAGCACGACATCCTGCGCGAAGCGCTCTTTCAACGGTGCATCGGTCATCGCATGACCGCCATATTTGATGACAATCGTCTTGCCCTTGAACGTGCGAATGTAGGGCAGGGCTTCGATCAGGACGTTCGCCTTCTTAATCAGTCTGTTCATATCCTGGCTCCCATGGCGAGAAAAGCGTGAACGCAAGACACGCAGGGCGAGTCAGTTCCCCACCCATACCACTTTCCGACTTTCGCGTGACACAACGTGCCGTGAGTAATCGCATGATGATCACGGCTTGATGGCCTTCACGACACGCGCACTGGCCGGCCGACCGGCCCGCGGATGAGTCTTATCATAGACGGCCAGGATCTGGTCCGTGGCCAGATGCGTATACTTTTGTGTCGTACTCAATGAGGCATGCCCGAGCATCTCTTGAATCGATCGCAGATCAGCCCCTTCATCGAGGAGGTGGGTGGCAAACGAGTGACGCAACGTATGGGGACTCACGGGTCCGCCGGCAAGCCGGTTCGAATAGCGGGCCACAATGCGAGCGACGCTCCGGGTCGTCAACCGTCCTCCTCGGCTGTTTCGAAAGACCGGTGACGGAACGCGCTTCGTCGTCTTCCGATCCCGAGACACTATTACAGGCTGCTGATTCAGATAGGCCTGAATGGCCCGTAGGGCCACATCTCCAATCGGCACGATGCGCTCCTTCCGGCCTTTTCCCCGCAGATGGGCCAGCCCCTCGGAGACACGGAGATCGTCAAGATTGATGCCCACGAGTTCACTTACGCGAGCCCCAGTCGAATAGAGTGTCTCCAGCAAGGCGCGGTCTCTGAGCGCCCCGCCTGCCTGATCGGCGGGAAACTCCATCAGCGCTGCCGCATCATCCTTGGTCAAGACACGCGGAAGATGGTTCGGCTGTTTGGGGGTCCTGATGGCCTCGGCGGGATTGAGGCCAACCAGGCCTTCCCGTTGCAAATAGCGAAAAAAGCTTCGGAGAGAGGCAAGCTTCCGGGCCATCGACGTACTTTTCTCACGTTTGCGATCCAACCAGTGAAGATACGCCCGGATGGACTCAGTCTTCACGGTAACAGGATTGACCGCGAGCCCGCTCGGATGCTCCGCACTCATAAAGGCCTGAAACTGTCGAAGATCCGACACATAGCTACGCACGGTTTCATGCGACGCATGACGTTCCAGCTCAAGGAACGTCATGAAAGCTCGAACTGCGTCATCCATGCCGTCAGGTCCTCGAGCGCCCGTTGTCCTGTGAGTCGTCGTTTGCGCTCCTTGTCTCTCGTCGGTGTAGCCAGGGGAGGAAAGAGCCCAAAATTCGTATTCATCGGCTGAAAGTGACGCGGGTCTGTCGTCGTAATGTACGACACGAGGCAGCCATGCGCCGTGGTGGGAGGCGGCGTGACCAACGGCAATCCCGAAAGACCACGGGCCGCGTTGATTCCTGCCAACCCTCCCATCGCAGCGGAATCCGTATAACCCTCGACGCCGACCAGCTGTCCTGCAAAAAAGAGAGTCCCGCGTGCCTTGAACTGCAGGGTATCACGCAGCAGTTGGGGAGAATTGATAAAAGTGTTGCGATGCAGGCTGCCATAACGCAGAAACTCGGCCTGTTCAAGACCGGGAATCATGCGAAACACCCGCTTCTGTTCCCCGTATGTCAACTTCGTCTGAAACCCCACGAGATTGTAACAAGAGCGATGGGCATTTTCCGTCCGGAGCTGCACCACAGCATAGGCTCGAGCACCCGTTTTTGGATTCTCAAGGCCCACAGGCTTCAAAGGACCGAACTGCATGGTTTGGCGGCCCCGTTCGGCCATCACTTCGATGGGAATACAACCTTCAAAATAGGGAGTCTTTTCGAATTCTTTCGGTTGGACTTTCTCTGCCGCGAGCAATGCCTCATAGAACGCATTGTACGCCGGTTCGTCCATGGGACAGTTGAGATAGTCATCCCCCCCCTTGTCGTAACGGGACGCGAGAAAGACAATATCCATATTGATGGAATCGGCATCCACAATCGGAGAGATCGCATCGTAAAAATACAAATGCTTCGTGTGGGTCAATTGGGCAATCGCCTGAGACAGTTTGTCGGACGTCAGCGGGCCGGTTGCCAGAATGCAAAGACAGTCCGTTGGGATCTCGGTGATCTCTTCATGCAGAATACGAATGTTCGGATGCCCTTCCAGTGCCTGAGTAATCTTGAGTGAAAACTGCTCGCGATCGACGGCCAGGGCAGATCCGGCTGGAACACGTACTTCATCCGCCACCCGAATAATGAGTGAGTTGAGGCGACGCATTTCTTCCTTTAAGATGCCTGGGGCATTCAGAAGATCTGCAGAGCCGAGCGAATTCGAACAGACTAACTCTGCCAAACCACCAGTCTTGTGTGCCTGTGTCATCTCTTTCGGGCGCATTTCATAGAGCGTCACTTTCACTCCGCGATTGGCCGCCTGCCATGCCGCTTCAGACCCGGCCAGTCCACCCCCGATAATGACAATATCGTCGCGCATATGAGCATATCCCTGAGAAGACAAACTGAAAGCGGTGGCATTGTAGGAACCGTGTTTTAGGGATGTCAAGGCGCGTTCGTGATGCATCACGCATGACGTTGCGGTTGATCCAATTTATAACCCCATGCTAGACTTCGCTTCATGTAGGCGATTAGCTCAGGGGTAGAGCGCTTCCTTCACACGGAAGAGGCCACTGGTTCGATACCAGTATCGCCTACCACCTTCTCCACTTCTCCCTTCCATATGTATACTGGCTCGCCCAAACTGACGGGTTCCGAGATGCTGCCTGAACTCCTCCAATCCTGGACAGAATTCTAGAGGTCGGCTACACTTCAGTCTATCGAGAGACCGGCGATTCTGAACCCTCCAAGACATGTGAGGTCATTTATGATGAGGACTACAGCTCTTGCCCTGGGAATTCTCCTCCTGGCCACTGCGGTCGGTTGTGCCGAAAACCGTCAGCAACAGGCTTTGGCCGATGCTGATACAGGCTATACCCCACCGGTCAGCATTTACAGTGTGATGGACCCCACATCGTTGATCTATACCGATGTTGCGGCCGGAGCTGCCGCAAGTGATAACCCCTGGCGTTGGGCTGGTTTTTTCTTGCACCCGCTTGGGGTCGCGATGGATTACGGCGTCAACCGCTCGTTTTACACACTCACCAGCAAGATGCCATACCTTTTCGGGTACACGGCTGAGGATTCGATGTTGGACAGCCAACGGCGCTAACTCTTCATAAGAGATCGTGTTTAGCTGCAACGCCTGCTTTCCTTGCGAGAGCGGGCGTTGCTATCTCACCTCATTGGCAAACCTTTTCGCATTTCATGTATGCTTCATTCGTGAGTCAAAATCCATGTGACACGCAAGCACCTCGTATTATGCCCTTTCGACTGTGGGTGGCCTGCTGGCTAGGACTGAGTCTCTTGCTCAACGCCTGCGGAACTCCAGTTCAAAAGCCAAACCTCCCACCGTCTGACACTGATCTGGTACTCCTAAAATCCACAACTCTCTGCACTTCGAAGTCCAGTTTCCTCAAGACCCATCCTGCCTCTACCCTCAAGCCGCAAGGTTGGGGCACCGGACAAGAGTTGGTTCTCCCTGCCGACCAAAGCCCGTCACATGGCGAAGAGTCTTACTTTTTCGATGAAGATGGTCAGCTAGTCGGAACTGTCTTTACCTTTACCTCCGGGCTTGACTTGAATCCCTACCCAGTTTTACGGCACACCTTAACGCAGTTGAAGCCAACATTGGAGTTCTATCTTAACGTCGAGAAACTGGCATCAAAGACGAGCATGAATTCCAGCGCATTGTACGAAACCGGCGACGAGAAAACGACGACACAGTATCTGGTCCTTGGGACGCGTGAGCAGCCGATGTTGCTCCAAGCTTCTGTGACGATCGACCCTTACGTACGGCTATTCTCACCCTATCGACGCGAATTCTTGGAACGGTTGCGTTATCCAAGTGGCCAGAAGCCAGGGCAACAGCTCGACAGTCAAGGCGCGGAGGACAAGGAACCCTTCCTCTCACTCCAGCAATTTGCACGCGGTCAAACGGCACAACTCTCCTACTGCGGGCCCCAGAGTTACGAGATTGCATCCACAGCCTATCAGCAAGCGATTGCAAGCGGCTTTACAAACAAAGTGTGGCAGGCAGAAGCTCACCACAAACTGGGCCTGGCGTGGGAAGGGATGGGACAACACGAGAAGGCCAAGACGGAGATGCTTCAATCTCTGACCATCAGACCCAACACTCCGGAAATCCTCAACAACCTCGGCACTGTGTATACCAAACTGGGAGAGAAGGCGAACGCGCTTGCCTCATTCGAAAAGGCCGTCACGCTCCGCCCCAACTATGCTATTGCCCGATACAACTTGGCTGAGGCCTACGAGCCCACGAATCCAAAACGGGCCCTCTCAGAGTACGAGACCTATCTCGCGCTGGTCGAAGGTATCCCCGATGAAGCCAGCCGCATCGCCTTCGTACAACAACGCATCAAAGCGCTAAAACGCTAGCCATCCTCCCTAAATCATTCGCATCCATAACCAAGTGGCGAATCTGCGATTTCATTAGGTCCCCGACCGACCTCGCGGTAGGCTTCTCCCATTGCTCTGTATGAAAGGATGGAGAACAACATGAAGCTACGCACTTGGGCAACCGTGCATGCAGTTGTCTTGGCACTCATGGCCCTGCTCTTCCTGCCGCTCCAGGCTCAAGCCGAACCGAACTGGGAGTTTTCAGTCGGCGCGTTCGGAGGGAAAGCCTTCCACTCCAATGAAGACGTCAAGTTCAATTTTGGAACAGGGAGTGGGT
>DATNCR010000123.1:0-5599 GCA_035607135.1 Nitrospiraceae bacterium | reverse complement strand
CGGTCCTGTCACCATCCACGTCATCACGACGATAACAGCAGCAACGAAGGCCGTTGGTGAGCCCACGATGGCCGACAAGTATTTTGCGAAGTTATTAAACGCATTAATGGGCATAGTTTATTCCTCTCTGTGAAATCGGAGCAGATGGAGGTCTTTCAGAATTATGTGTTTTTGGAACAGCCAGGAACATACGTCAAACCTCAGTAAAAAATCGACTTCTCCGCCCCCATGCATGACGGCTTGATTAAGATGTGCACTATCCAAGTTTCTATCGGTCGTTGACAATGCCTGCGAAGCAGTTGGAACAAAGCAAAAGGCGCGCCTGTGGCAGCACAGATTGGAAATTCATGTGGAGAAGAAGTGCGGCTGAGCGACCGGCGGCCTGGCCTTCTTTATGAAGTGACATGCTCGGGCCCGCCTAGCAGCGGACAGACGGATTTGGAGCTATGGCTCAGATGGCGTCCTACCAGACCAACGAATATTGGTCAATCTTGAAAATGAGGAACGTCATCGCGCAGAAGAGCAGAATGGCATACACGGTAAATCGCAGAGGTCTCAGCGCAGGCAGGGTTGGGATTCGGAACACGTCGGATATATAGAGGTAGAGCACCGAGCCCACTAGCGTCAGCAAAAAAATGAAGGCAAAAAATCCCAGGATGATATTCGGAATCTCATTCCCACCATGAGATGGATCGAACGTGGGGAATGCAAGCCGTGCTATATTATGTTGCTGCATGGGGTGCGTGCTCCAGTGACTGTCAAGCTATCCGAGCGCCTGCAACGTTATCCAATTATTTATAATGTAGGGCTCACGTCTATCAGGGAAGGCTGTCATGCCTAAAACCGGTGCTATTAACCACGTCCCCGGTGTGTATCGTTCCCTGTGTTGCAGCGTCGAGCAATCACTGCCAGACAACGTGAAATTTCCCCCGTGCCCAGGCAGCGGCAAATCGGGTGAGAGTTCATGCGCCGGCAAGAATGCCGAATGGACCATGGTGCGTCCGATGCAGATGATTAACCGCTGAATCATCATTAGCGCTTCTTGCCTAACCAAGACGTGTGTCGTCCACCATTGAATCAGGATCTACAGGTTGAACTCGGCCTCATTTGCATCGTTAGCGGCTTCGGGTTTGCCCTCAGACAATGCGGCATAATGACGGGCCCAGGCCAAATACATGTGTCCCGTGGCGCGCATCACGTCGGCCCCCTTGAGTAGTTTGCGGACCAACTCGGAATCGTTTCCGCTCGCGTCGAGTTTTTCCGCGTGACGCTCCAAGGCCGGGGAGAACGCTGTCATCAACGCCGCCATTTCCCCGAGCAACTGCCTGATCTGCGGGGCGTCACGTTCAAGTGCAATGCCTCCCCTCTCGAATGACGGCATCACGCCATCCAGCTGGACGGGCTCTCCATCGCACGTGTCCAGGCCTTCAGTCGGCAGAGAATAGAGGTAGTCGAGTTGTTGGATCAGAGGCAGCGCTTCGGGCGTGCTGGTCCAGGTTGGCTCGCTGGGTGAGTGATCCCAGCTCAATGTTCGAATGCCCGCTTCTGTCAGCACCGTGCGAATCGTCTCGACCATCGCGTCAAGCGTCACCTCGGTCCAAGGTCGGAGATTGATGACCCGGTCCTCCCGCCTGCGGGGCGGAGGGCCATCATGCACGAGCACCCAGCACCGATCGAACAGCGTCGTACGCACCCTATCCGGTACGTTGAGTGATGTCAGCCGGGAAGTGCAGAGTGCCGTGACCAGCAGGACGAACTGAAGATCGGGCATGTCAGGACGATCGATATCAAGCGTCTGCATGGTCTCCTGTCCTCACTGCTCTGTTCAGTGTGTCGCGATCGCCGCCACCGGTTTCTGGATGAACTCTTTGTAGCCGTATCGCTCGACCAGATGCTCCTTGGCTTCCTCGCTGATATATTCGGCAAATTTGTACCGGTCATCCTCGACAGTCTTGGCGTCTGCCATCACCTGGTCAGTCGGGATCGCATACTCAATGTTGCAGGAGGTATAGGCCTGAATATAGGTCGGACCGATCTCCCGTGCGATCAGCACGGCCTTCTTGATGCAACTTTCCACCCGTCGCGGATTATTTGGCACGACCGTGGCGATATAGGCGCAACCGGCGATTTTGGCCATACTGACCATGTCCATCTTTTCGAACTTTTTCCCGAGTGGGGCCATCTTGAGCACCGCCCCTCTGGTCGTCATCCCGCTTTCTTGTCCACCCGTATTGCCGTACACCTCGTTATCTAACATAATCGTCGTAAACCGCTCCTTCCGGAACCAGGAATGGAGCACCTGCTGAAACCCGATGTCGGCCGTTCCCCCGTCACCCGCCAGCACCACGACATCCTTAGGCTTGTCGCCGAAACGAATCCGCAAGCCGCGCGACAGGCCGCTGGCGACGCCATTCTGGTCCCCGTAATTGCCGTACACGAAGGGAATCGCCGCTTGCGAAATGGCTAGCCGGCCGCATCCCGCGGTGCCGACCGTGATGGTGTCTTCGGGATTGGGGAACGCGATGATAGCCAATCGGATAAACAGGGTCATGGCACAGCCGGCGCACATGGGATGCTCTTCGAGGATTTCCTTGAAGCTTCCCATCTGCGACACGGACACTTTCTTTCCGAAGGGGCCATGCTCCACCATATCTCGATATTCTTTCGGCATGAACGATTCAAATCCTGGCGTAAACTTCACATAATCAAGACTCATCTGGCACCTCCACGCTCTCTGTAGGCCGCACCTGCGGCGGGTGATACTTATGCTTTGGTGGCTGCTAACTGCTTCGCGCCGTCTTTCTTTTCCTTCGCCTTCGCAGCAATTTCGGCTAAGAGTTCCTTCGCCTGCTCGCTCATGTATTCCTTATAGGCAAACCGCTCGCCCGGCTTTTCCGCATCGCGCATCTCCTGAAGCCCCTCCTGGCTGTCCTTGCCGATTTCGAGGATGCACGGTGTATACAGTTGCACATAGGTCGGACCGATCTCACGAGCCACGAGCACCGCGTTCCGGATTACCTTCTCAACCAGGGAAGGCTTGCTCACCGTGCAGTTCACGATGTAGTGGCACCCGGATTCCCGTGCGATCTCGGGGAGGCGGACTTTGTCGAAGAGTTTACCCACCGGTGCCATCTTGGCCACGAACCCCTTTTGCATTAATCCACTCTCCTGGCCACCGGTATTGGCATACAGTTCGTTATCGAAACAAATTGTGGTGAACTTCTCCTGGCGGAACCAGGCCTGAAGTGTCATGTCAAGGCCAATATCGACGGTGGCGCCGTCGCCGGCAAGGACGACCACATCTTTGATTCGACCCGGGAAACGGACGGTCAATGCCCGCTTTAGGCCCGAGGCCACGGCATTTTGATTCCCGAATAACGAGTGGATGTTGTGTATCGCAATATGGGGAAAGACCAAGCTGGTACAACCGGTCGAGCCAACCATCACGGTGTCTTCGGGGTTCGGCAATGAGGCCAAGATATACCGGAAGGCCATGGATTCCGGGCAGCCAGCGCAGAGAGAATGCGGCTCGATGAGTTCCTTGGATGTACCGATATCCTTCCAGCCTCGGTCATCCTTGCCATAGGTGGCCCTGCTGACAAGGTCCTGATACTCCGGTGGCATGATGTCACAGAGATCTGGTGAAATCGTAATGCGTTCTTTGCTCATGTCTCTCTCCTTTCAGCTCTGCTGAGTTTCAACTGTTTCCCTGATGCGTACCACCGTCGTCATTTTCGCTTTCAAAGTTCAACCACCACATCGAGCAGGTTCGTGATTTCTGAAACAATAATTTCCGGTGTCATTGTTATGCCTGCGTAGACAGGCGGATCGGCGTTCCTCTAACCCCAGAAGCGACTAACCGCCTACATGGCAGACCACGACCCACGGCCCGCAGTTGGTCAGAGACACGCTGGTATCGGAGCGGCGGAGACTGAGGAATCGGTCACGCTGGGGAACACTAGGAAGCGCAAGGATAGGACAGTCAGCGGAGCTTCACATCAACAGCTTCACCTTGGGCGCAATGCGTCTGAGAGTCAAGCAATATGATGCAGGCATGGAAAAGTCGACGCTACGAGATAGATCCAGCGGTTAGACCGGGCCACGACAGTCAACAAAGAGCAGCAACCTGTCCACAATCTCGTGGGGCGGAACAGTTCGAAATGAAGGTCTCACCGCCGCCGTGTGCGCCAACATCCAATGCGAAACACAAGATCAATCACTGGCGAGTAAATTCTTTGGAGATGAGCACTAGCCATCGAACGCCTAGGCAGGCAGAAAGAGTTTGAAAGTCACTTTGACTAGCGAGGGCTTAAGCGGCAAGTGCAACGCCCTTGATTTCAAAGCGAAGCAAAGATGCCAACGATGGTGGTGTCCCCAATCGGAACATGAGCCTTTCAATGCCGCATCTCGCCCACCTCGTTATCCCGTTTTCAGGGGCCATCACAATGGCGGCCTGAAGATGGGATAGCCAAAAGATCATTCTGAATGACCTGCGGTTTACGAATTTTCGATAACCCAAGCTCAGACAACCTAACCCCACAAGAAACCACAAGGCACGATCCTCTCCATATGGGGCCTGAGGAGCCTGGTTTGTCCTGTCCTGGTAGCAGCGTGATAGCAGATGCAGATGAGAAAAACAGAAAATGATGGATCGTCGCTTCTTCCACTGACATGATGGCTTGCTCCATTGTAACCATACCGTCTCCGCTGCTGATGAGTTCACCCAGCGGTTATAGAGATGAGCTGGGACGGTTGGGGTGCCTAGCAGAGCGGATGCATCAGAAAGACGATGAGAGCGCAGATTAATCAAATAGCGGATCTGCTCACATGACGAAGATTCTCGTCATAGACGATGATGCCCGCGACCGGGGCCTCCTTGTTGCCGTCCTAGAGGAAAGAGGATACGAAGTTATTTTGGCAGACAACGGTGGGGCAGGGTTGACATTATGTCACCATGGACCTCCACATGCCTGGAATAGACGGTCGCAGCCTACTGCGGCAATTGCGGATACTACACCCCACACTACCGGTGGTAGTGTTTAGTGGATACGGCACAGAAGAGATTGAGCAAGAGATGCTGAACCAGGGCGCCACGGCCTTTATTCAGAAGGCATTTTCTCTGGACCAACTTGGGTTGGCATTGCAGGAGGTCCTACCCTCCCCCCATGCAAGCTGACAAGTGCACGCGCCGGACTGGGGAGGGTTTGCCCTAGCGACGATGGCACCACGAGGCGTCTGGGATCTGGCCAAGCAGAGCGGCGCGTATACCTGTTTACACAAAGACCACACGACAGGCGAGGAGTTGGCTAAAGCGATCCAGCTCACCTACTGCAGAGGCGTGGTTTGCCCACTTGCTCCATCAGTAGTCGTCGTAGTACTGGTAGTGGTCGACGTTGAGCTTCTAGGGCTATTTGCTTTATCACTGACTTGATCACTGATTCGGCCAGTGTTTTGCTCATTTGTTCGATCACTGGTTTGCCCACTTGTTCGCCCCCTGTTTTGATCACTGGTTTGAGCAGCGGCCTCGCCGCCCTGTCCCCCAACCTTGATTACTCCCTGAATGTTGATATCGCCAGTCGTCAAAGCCGATTCCATCCTG
>DATNCR010000117.1:0-3766 GCA_035607135.1 Nitrospiraceae bacterium | reverse complement strand
GGGCGACCGATTCATTTGGTAGGGGCCGGTCGAGACGAGGTACAGATTTTCTCCCGCCGTGGAGGCCCCCTCTATCTTCAGCAAGTCCCAAGCGGTCGAATCTCCGGTATCACGTTTCGATACGTCGGAAGCGACCAGAATTCAGCGATGAACCTGCTCGATTCATCTTGTACTGTGACACAGTGCCGCGCCATGGAAGGTATTCTGTCTGGTGTGGTAATTTATGGACCGCAATCTCGGCTAACATTTGTCGAGAATGAAGTTTGTGGCAACCGTGAATCTGGAATTTTTGTATTTGCCGGGGCACAGCCAAGGATCGCCGACAATGTGTGTCGGAGCAATCACCATTTCGGCATTGCGGTGCGGGATCCTGGAAGCCATCCGGAACTCGTCAGGAACCGATGCCGGGAAAATATGTTGAGCGGAATCCTCCTCTTTCATCACGCGGAAGCGCTCCTCGTTGACAATACATGCAGCGAGAACCTGCACTGGGGGATGGTGATGACTCCCGACTGCCACCCTACTCCCGATAGAGAGGCGCTCGACACTTCAAACATTCTAGCTCCCAATCCGCGCGGGACTTTGATCGTCACGGATCAACCGTTAAATGACATCGGACGCTGAATAGACAGGTATCGAGGACACCGGTAATCCGGAATCGGCTCGTCATCTACTGTGGGCAAGGTCGAAGAGGAGTCAGAAGCCGTCTATGGCGCGCGATGCACGTTACGGTAGGAGATTGGCCGAATGGGTGCCAGAGGCTTCATGAAGGTGGAAGGCACTGCCACCTTGCTTTTTTGCTCGATACATAGCGGTGTCGGCATGTTTGAGTAATTCGTCGACCGGATGATCGTCGTGAGGATAGATTGTAATTCCAATGCTGACGCCGACAGAGATGTGGTGGCCCTGTAACTCAAATGTCGTGGCAATGGACTCCGTGATTCGTTTTGCCACCACAAGTATATTCTCATCGGATGAGACGCCTTCTAGAATGATCGTGAACTCATCCCCGCCCATACGGGCCACGGTATCGACTTCCCGCACACAGGTCTTGAGTCGTTCAGATACGGCTTTGAGTAGTTCGTCCCCCATGTCGTGTCCATAGGTATCATTCACGGTTTTGAATCGATCGAGATCGAGGAGCATGAGACCTATCGGTTGATGCATGCGTTTGCTTCGAGCCATGGCTTGCACCAGCCGATCACGAAAGAGGGTACGATTCACCAGTCCGGTCAAGTGATCATACTGTGCAAGGTAGGTCAGACGTTCTTCAGTGCGTTTCCGCTCAATA
This sequence comes from Nitrospiraceae bacterium, assembly GCA_035607135.1. Taxonomy (GTDB): domain Bacteria; phylum Nitrospirota; class Nitrospiria; order Nitrospirales; family Nitrospiraceae; genus Palsa-1315. The sequence continues at coordinate 2,475 of DATNCR010000117.1, read as the reverse complement.
GCATAGCGGACAGCACGAGCTAACAGCTCGGGATGACCCTGGCCTTTGACGAGATAATCCTGCGCCCCCTGTTGGACCGCTTGAAGAGCCAGACTTTGGTCGCTCACGCCGCTCAGGACGACAACGGGGATCGTTGGACTGGTATCGTGAATCTGTCTGACCGTCGAGAGACCGAACGCATCCGGGAGTGACAGATCCAAGAGCACGGCATCGAATCGCTCACGGCTCAGATACGTGAGCCCTTCTCCTAACGTTTTCACACGACTCACCTGGAACTCCTCGCTGCTCCATTCAGAAAGAAGATCCTGCGTAAGCTGAGCGTCGACATCATTGTCTTCGATGAGAAGGACTTTGATCATCTGGCATCCTTGCGATAGCCGAACCCCTGGTTGTGGTTCTTAATTTCCAAGTCTGGAACGGTTGTGACAAGACCACTACCATGAGTGGCTGATTATAGCGAAGAGACAGGGGAGGATAAAGCAAATGCAACAATACGGAACGCGAACGCTGGAAACCTTTCTTCGAGGTTCACGCCTGGGACCGACGTGAGGGCATAGGCACACATGACCATCCTCCCCAGTGAAACCATGACCGCCCCTTGTAAGCGAATACAAGTTTCGATTACGTAGGGCGGTCATGAGGAACCTGGCGGACAATCCGGAAAGAAGGCTGCCTAATATGAGCCTACATGGAGTGCTTCAGCTCGGCGACGAACATCTTCGGCTTTTTGCGATTGCCCGAGGTTGTCGTAGAGTGAGGCGATATTCGCGTGCAGATGCGACAAGAGTTGCCCCAACTGTGCTTCTTGTGCGATCACATTCGCTTCGAGCGCCAGTTTCTTTTCCTCACTCCGGCGGAAGCGTTCCTCAAGCCGCTGTACAAGTTGGATCCAGCCTTTGACCTTCCCGGAATCGACGTCAGGCAGGGTCGGCAAGGCTTCGGCACGATCGAGGGATTTTTCAGTTTGATTCATCCAATTGATGAAGACGAGAAAATCACCAAGCGTTATCTTCAGTGCGGATGAGGCGCCTTCTTCTTCGATAACCAGGTCTTCCATTGCAACTCCTTGTGAAGCGAATAATTTCGGATTGTATACGGCAGACGAGCGAATATACTTCTGCCAAATTGCCGTCGAAGCCTGCTGTTACCGGCTTCTAAAAAATGAACAACGAAGTGAGATCGATGCGAGCCACCTCCTTTCTATGCCTGACCTTTGGCGAGAAACGTAGAGCGGGTTCAAGAGAGGGCAACCCATTGGCTACATCTGGTAGTAGTTGGCGAGTAATACTGTGCCAGCAGTAGTATTGTCAAGAGGCCTCTGAGGGATTGGTCAAGAGAAAAATCTCGCGGATTCTTCGGTATGGGGGCAACCTCAAGAAGAACAGGAATTAGACAAAGATTATCCTTGTGGTGAGAGGGGCGGAACCCCTGGATAGATTCCTCGCGGGAGACGTTCGGAGCCAATTGTCCCATCGCAGGCATACCCTGGCTCAAAAGGCCAGAGGAGCGACCGACCTTGCCAAGAACCTCTCACCTGGACCGTGGCCAGCGAGACTCCAAGTCGAGCTGCCTCCTCGCGCATTGTGGAGAGGCAGCCTTGATAGGTATATGCGCGGCGACCCAGTAGGATCGGCTCGCCTGTCTGGCTATGGAAGACCGTATAGGACTCGGCGCAGCTGGCCAGGAGCAGTACCATGAGGAGCAAAAGACCTCTCGTCATGTGCCTCCACCCTCACCCGTTGGTGCGATCTTCATCAAGATTGTGTCCCTTTCCATGCACTGGATCGAGATGGTAGTGCAAGAGCGACCTCATGTTTGACAAGCCGACCTAAGCGGACTTGGTCTTCACCTGGCATTTGGATAAATTCAACACCGAACCGTCGTCCCTCGCACCAGCGCACCTTGGCTAGTCCGACTCGGAGCGGCGACATAGTGTCAGGAACGAGCATTCTCATTTCGAGGTAGGAACCGGGCTGTACACGATTTCGGCTGTGGACGGCGCAACCAGGGACAGACACGTTCAGCACTGTTCCTTCCCCTACATAGGCCTCACCAGCAAACACCACAGGGAACTGCGCATGGATACGTTCGCAGTACCTCAGTTTCGTCATGGTGGTCGTCTCCGTCTCGGTCGGACAATTGGCAAAGCAAAGCGTACCACAGTCTTCCTTTAGCAGGCGAGAGGGCCCCCCTTATGAGATTTAGCACAAGAGACATTGAGGGACTCTTGCAGTGTCTTCCGGCAACCACAAAGTGCGGCAATCAGAGCCAATAAAAGGAAAGGCTCCCCCTCGTATCCCTACGAAAGTTGAGAGCCGTGAACAACCATAAGTTATTGAAATGCTAGCACAATAAATATTCATCTCTTCCCCGTTATTCGGCATAGAACCTGCGCTTACATCGTCACAGAACAGGGTCAACGTCCGAACAGCATGAAAGATTGTCCACAAGTAATACAGGTTTCGACACAGGGAA
>DATNCR010000103.1:0-10490 GCA_035607135.1 Nitrospiraceae bacterium | reverse complement strand
AACCCGTTCTCGCGACTAAACCTGATGCGGCGACTCAGGCAATGTTCGATATGGGAACAGAAGTCGGGGAGTTGGCACGGAGTCGGTTTCCTGGCGGTGTATTGGTGACAGCAGGCCATCGCCAGACTGAGGCCGCGCTTGCACAGACGGCTGCACTGATCCAGGACCTCACCGTGCCGGCCATCTACGAAGGAGCGTTTTTGCACGGTGGGGTGCTGATTCGCGCGGATATTTTGGAACGTGTCCTGACCGAGGAGGGGCAGCCCTGCGGCTGGCGTCTGATCGAGGTTAAATCTTCCACGAAGGTCAAAGATTTGCATCTGGAAGATCTGGCCGTCCAAAGCGAGGTGATCCTGGGTGCAGGGCTCACGCTCGTCTCCAGCGGCCTCATGCATATCAATACCGGATACGTGTACCGAAACGGAGCGATCGATCTGACCGAGTTGTTTGCGATTCAGGACCTCTCAGAAGCCGTGGCTCAACGACGGGCTGAGGTGCCGAAGCGGTTGGCCGAAATGACTCACCTGTTGCTTCAGGCGCAACCCCCAGTGATTGAGCCTGATGGGCATTGTCATACACCCTACGATTGTCCTTTCTGGGAACATTGCACCAAAGACAAGCCGGCTCGGTGGATTCATTACTTGCCGGGATCGAAGCAAGTCGTCAGTCAGTTGACTCAACTGGGAGTGGCGACGATCGATGAGATTCCGGCCGGTACAAGGCTGTCACCGGTTCAGTGCCGTGTGAAGGAGAATGTCGAGTGGGTGTCCGCGAAGCTCGGCCCTCTATTGAAGGCTGTCCGGTATCCGGTGCACCATCTCGACTTTGAAACGGTTATGCTGCCGGTGCCCCGGTTCTCGGACACCAGACCCTATCAAGCCCTCCCGGTTCAGTGGTCGAATCATATCGAGCAATCTGCCGGTGAACTTCGCCACGAGGAGTTTCTGCACAAGGAGGTGAGCGACCCTCGGGAGGTTCTTGCCATATCCTTGTTGGAATCTCTTGGGGAGCGAGGGAGTATTTGTGTTTACTCACCGTACGAACGGTCGATCTTGGAGCAGCTCGCCGCCGCGCTTCCGTCTCTCAGGCCGGCGCTTTCGCGTATTGTGAGCCGACTCTGGGATCTCTTTCCGATCATACGAGACCATTATTACCATCCTGCGTTTGGCGGGTCCTACTCCATTAAGTCTGTACTGCCGGCCATAGTTCCCTCACTGGCCTATGATGATTTGGCGATTCAGGAAGGAGGCCATGCAGCCAGCCAGTACTACCGTATGGTCTTTGTCGAAACGGATTGGGTTGAACAGGCGACGATTGAAGAGGCCTTGTTGCGATACTGCGCGCGGGATACGTTGGCGATGGTCGAGCTCAGACGAGCATTGATGGAAAAGGCGCAGATGAATGGCGAGACTGATGGGTCTGGTTTATCTGGCTAGACCGGTTGCTTCCGTTCTTTGAACCAAACAACGAACCAGACAACAACGAGCTTAGTTTGGCGGAGAGGGTGGGGCGTATTGTAGGAGGGTGCTAACTAGGTGCAAGGGCGCAAGGTGTGCGGGAGAACGTGGAGGTGTTTCCTGATTTAGGCGGGGTGGTCACAGTCTTTCCTTGTAATCGATGGGAGCCGTACAGTTCAGGGGCTAGAGGAGACACATGAGAGTCACCGACTTTCTACCATTCGAATCGATGCCACGATAGCCATCGAGGTTAGGATAGCTGTGGCCAGTTCATCCCCAGATGTCAATTGTTTCACCAGAACCGCTTGGGCACCATACCGTTTCGCAAGATTGGCAATGCTCGGAATGACCGCACGCGCCAGCATGATAACCGCTACGCTTTGATGTTTCACGACCGGCACTGCACGAAGCAGCACTTCGAACGCGGACAGGTCCGTAAGATCGAGTTCTGTGACGATGCAATCCACGTGACGTGACGCATGCAGGGCTAGACCTGACTGTCCATCCCTTGCTTCGAGAACGTCACAATTTGAAAGGCTAGCCTTGAGTCGATCTGCATAGTAGGTTCGGTCTTTGTCGAAACCATCGATCAGAAGGACAGTTGCCGGGGCAGCGGAAGCCATGGCTTCTCCTGTTCCCTTAAAGAGTGTTAGCCGATTGGGCGCTTGCGGCGAACTGGAAGACTTAGTAGCCGTGGTTGGTCGGGAGCTTTCGGCGAAGATATGAGTTGCCTTGACTCCCGCATGTTGGCCGCTTGGTTTTCGAGCAGGAATAGTTGGACTTGAAGGATGTGCAGGTCCACGGGTGACACCGTTGGCCCTTCCTCCGGAGAGCGGAGCCGCCGCAATAACTCGCGTCCTTGGGTAACATACTCACCGATGGCGCGGCGAAGATCCATCGAAGCGGCAGCATACACCCATTGCGTGCCTTCCTGACTAGGAAAAACCCTAGTTCAATCTGGGCCGACCATGCTTCGTCCGCTTGGCTTTCCGATACTCCCACGGCGGCACCGGCTGCGGATCCGCCCACAAGCCTTTCTTGGCCTCCCGTGCTTCCTTCTCTAGCCATTCCAGCACCGTATCCCCCGGTGCATACTTCCGATACCACCAGCACCAGCCAGCCTTCACCAACTCGTGGTTGATGTGGGTGCCATCCCGCAGGAACACGTCTGCAAGAGTACGCCTGTACTTGTCCTGGCCGTGGGTGTCGAGGGTGACATCTCTCCCGAAGACCAGCTCTGAGGCGGCATGTTTGGCATTGTTGCCGAAGGCTTGACCTTTCTCAGGGCAGTCGATGCCACTGAGTCGGACACGTTCAGGATATGTGTTGTGCAGGACTTCGATGGTATTGCCGTCGAGGACGGAGACGACGGGGCCGGTGAAGTCGGCAGCAGCCAGGTCAGGGATGCATAGGGGCAAGAGGAGGCTTAGGAGGATAGCTGGGTATGAATCACTCATTTGCCTTTCGGCTTCCACTCCCGTGCGAGTCGTTGCGCTTCGGCGATCTGGGCTGCGCTCATCTGTGGGGCGAGCGCATCACGAGCCTCGGCTGCTTTCAAGTCTCCATGTGCGGCCCCGAGGTTGTACCACTTGTGCGCCTGGATAAAATCCTGGAGCACGCCTCGCCCCTGTACATACATCCTCCCGAGTTTCGCAAAGGCCAGTCCCTCTTCTTGCTCTGCCGCCCGACTAAACCAGACCATCGCCATCTGGGCGCTTTGCGGAGCCCCGTTTCCCTGGAGATACATTGTGCCGAGGTCTACTTGGGCTCCTGCGTGCCCCTGCGTCGCAGCCTTTTCAAACCACTCCTTCGCTTGAAGAGAGTTCTGGGGTACACCGTTGCCTTCGTCATACAGCAGACCGAGTCTGTATTGAGCAGCGGCGTCTCCCGCTTCGGCCGATATGCGGAGTTCTTTTGCCTGGGCTAGTACACGATCATGCTGAGATGTGTCCACGACAGGCGTACTGTTGCTGCACGCGGAACTGGTGAGGCACACCATCGAGAGGACCAGGGCAATACTGAATCGAGGCGAAATGCGCTGATCGCTCTTCATGAATCAATCCCCTGGTTCCTGCGCCAGTCGTTTGTCGTAGTATGGCTCTCTCGCAAGACTCTCAACCACAAACTCCTGGCTATGCAAACAGGGCGTTTCAAGTGGCAGGCGGTCACTCATTGCTCACATCTTGCCGCAGGCAATTTTCCATAGAGCTTGACCATTACTCTCTGGTGCGACTTGTATCCACTGGCCTTCGTGTAAGTTGTTATCAAGCAACTCACCTTGTCCCATATGCCCCGAGAAAATTGATGCCGCAAGCAGCCGGTGGCGTCCTTCTGCACAGTCGTATTCCCGTTGAGTCTTGATAGACCCATACCCTTCCGTGGTCTTGCGGTCGCTCAAATGCCACATCTTCACGAAATGTCCTTGGCGACGAATGGTGTCTGGATCCACGTACACCGTCATTCCCGCTTCGTCGTCGCCACTCACGACTACCCATTCCGCATATGTTGGTCCACTACTCAGCGCCATGTGCAGTATCAGTGACCAGAAACCAGAGAGGTAAGCCAGCGACACGCAACGGGGAAGACGAATCGAGAACGACATGGAAGCCTCGCAGACAGGGAAGGATATTGTAGGAGAGATGCGAAGGGAGGCGCAAGGGTTTCAATCATGCCTAACCCGCCGTCGTAAGGGTCGGCGTCGCGTGAAGACGATTCAGCGCGTCCCCCAACAGATGCAGCGAGAACTGTTTTTCCACGTACTCGGTCACCCCCCAGCTCCCGGACTTGCTGCTCTGACTCTGGTGTCCCAGCCCCCGTTAAAATGATGACTGGTTGCGTGGGAATGAGATGGCGGATCTGTTGCAGGACCGTGAGGCCATCCATTCCCGGCATTTTCAGATCCAGAACCACGACAGCCTTGAGTCCCACGAGTGCAGGTTCGCGAGACGTGCCAGTAGCAGTTCGAGAAAATACTTGCTCCTCCAGCCAACGGCTTTAGAATGAACACTAGCCCCGCCGTGGCCTGTGAGATGACCGGCAGGACATGACGGGAATGATCTTGCGGGACTACTAGTCAAAGATTGGGAAGACGATGTGCGGCTCCCTTGAATGCGAGTTGATCCGGGGGGAACAACCCGCTGGTCACATGCATGGACCGTCCCGATGTCTTGAAGACGGCACGGCATGAGTGGAGTCGTCAGCCTACGCAGCCGGACAGCCGGGTGAGGTACGATGGTAAGGTGCGCAGCGCGAGGCGATGTGCAAGCAGGGCGCAATCCACAGTTTCCGGAGACGACGGGGGCGCGAGTCTACCTCGTCATGCTCCAGCTCCTGTTCGTGGCGATCCTGGTTGAGCCGCTTCTTCGAACGCTTCCCATCACACAACCGCAGGGCATCCTGCTGGGCGTCCTGGCCGTCCTGATGGTGGCCCTGCTGGCCGCTCCACGACGGCTATTGACCACGACGTGGTTCATCGCCCTTCTCTCCATGGGCGACTCGACAGTGCTATCGCACACGATGCAGCATGTGTCGACCATCGAGCCCTGGATCATGTGCGAGTTTCTCCTGCTCATGGTGACGGTATCGTATGCGCCGTCCATTCCGAAAATCGTGGTGCTCAGCGGCCTTGTGGCCGGGTTGTACGCGTTGTCCCTCTATCGACTCGGCCTATTCGAGACCGATCATGTGTTGCTGCTCCCTGTTCTGCTATGCGTCTCGCTGGCCCTTGCAAGCAAAAATCGGATCGTCCAAGCGGAAATCGAACGTCTCACAGAAACTGACGAACAGACTCGGTATAGGACGATGACGGACGCGTTAACCGGCCTGCCCAATCGGGCGCAGTTCTTAGAGCAGGTAGCGCGAGCCATCCAATGCAATCGCGCCAACAAGGATGCTCAGTTTGCCATCCTCTTCATCGATCTGGACGGATTCAAACCCATCAACGACCGCCTCGGGCACAAGGCGGGCGATGCCGTGCTGCGGCATACGGCCAAACGGTTCCAGGCCTGTATGCGAAAAGGCGACCTCGTAGGCCGCTACGGCGGCGATGAGTTTACTCTGCTGGTCCACCACGTGATCGATCCCGCCGACGCGATCCGCGTCGCCGAGCGTGTCCTGGCAAAACTGAAAGAGCCAATTGATGTCGGAGAGCCCGTCCTGGTCGGGGCGAGCATCGGGATTGCGTTGAGTACCAATCTGCACGAACAGCCGGAGGATATGATCCGTGATGCTGACGGGGCGATGTATCGAGCGAAGGCGCAGGGAAAGAATCAATATGTCTTCAGCGATCAAGCGCGAGACATCCCGAACACGGAGCTCAAGGATCGATTGAAGCGCGTGGTGCGGGCGCGGTGGTGAGTGGCATGTCGCCGACTCGATGACAAGTCGGGCTTGTCTGTCACTCGAGCCTGTGAGCGACAACGCCCAAACAAGCTCGCGACTACTCGCGGCCGTCATAATGAGCGGAGAGTCGATTGAAGAAGGCGAGGCGGTTTATGAATAAAAGGGAGATTCGCTGATGTCCGGGGTAGAACATCGAAAGGAGAGACGAACCGTAACCGCAGTTCCCGTGCAAATCATAGGCGACTTGTTTCATGCAAACGGCTATACGGTCAATCTGAGCACAAGCGGCTGTGCCATCGCCGGGGCGCAGGTGCCGGAGAAGGGGCAGCACGTATTCCTCTGGTTACAACCTCCGAAGCCCTACACGTCCATCAAGATTCAACTCGCGGTGGTCAGGTGGACTGTCTCTGAAATGTGTGGCGTCGAATTTATTCGGTTTAACGCCGCGGGCCTGACAAGCCTCCAGCATTATTTGCACATAATCGATCTTAGCCCCTCCCTGGGCACATAGCTGATCCTGAGGCCCTAAGCCGACTGGGTGAGCAACAGCTGACCGAGTGTCTCAACCAGAAACCCTGTTTGCTGTACAACAAACATAATGCACGCGAGTTTGGTCGGCTCCCAAATTTTAAGGCCAATGTGAAGGAGAGTTTCCGGCATACTTGCCCCGGGATGGGGAAGGAGGATGCCGTGAAACGAAAACGATTCAGTGTCGAGCAGATTGTGGCGGTACTCAAGCAGGCGGAGATGGGGACCCCCGTTGCCGACCTCATCCGCCACCTCGGGATTGCGGAGCAGACGTTCTACCGGTGGAAGCAATCGGTCAGAGGGGAATGCGCCGTTGACGGTGCAGGCGATAGCAGAGATCTTAGACAGTGGACGTGGTTCCGATTGAGGAAGGCTACGAATTTCATCAGGGGTTTCAATCTCAGAAAGGTTAGCTCACAGGAGTGACGCGTAGGCCGCTTGGAGTCGGCGGTATGTCCAGCGGAGGCGGCGGAGGAGATCCGGCTGATAGAAAGGTCGCGAGATTGCTGGGACCCGACTCATTAGCTGCAGTATCATAGGCTGTGATGAAGTAGTACTGAACCTGTGTTGGCGTCCCGATATCGAAATTCGTGATTCGCCCCAAGGTAGCGAGAAGAGACGGGGAACCAGATGTCCGAGTACAGGGGAGCTGACTGCATCGATAGACACGATATCCTGCAAGGTCGGGTTCACTATTGGCAGTCCACGTCAAGGTGGCACCCCATGCAGAGTTCGACCACAACACAAGAACCCACATAATTGTTCGTAGCCAGTTCATACGGATCCTCTTCCTATTTTGTGTCACAGGCACACCCTTCCCGTAGAAGCCACGTTCTGCGTGCAACAGTCTCTGTCGGATTGCCTACGATCCCTACTACTCGAGGCGAGTTCGATGAGGTGAACGATTTACATCATTGCTGCGATAACGGAGCAAGGTGTGTGCCACCACAGGAAGTGCACCATACGTGTAGGGAGATTCCAGGGTGCGAGGTAGCTCTCTGAGCAACCATAGGTTTTTCCAAGGATAGACGCTGCAGTCCTTTGCCTGCAGGTCCGTACAGTAGATGTCCTATGGGCGGATGAGGTGTGTATCGTGAGTGCGGCGCATGTAGGCGCTGGTGAACAATCGGGCGGAAGGCAACGCGCCACTAACCGTGCAAGCCTTGGTAGAGGGGTTGACTCAATAGGAAGTATTGAGCTGGGTGAGCGACCAGGCTTTGTCTGACGCGGAAGGGGGTCTCATGAAGGAAAATGGCCAAGAAACGAAGCCGTCACGCCATACCATAGGACCATTGAAAGTTAAATCACGGAAGGGACGCCCAACAAACCGTTGCGATGAAGATCAGCGGGCATAAGACCCGCTTGGTATTCGACCGGTATAACATTACCAGCGAAGAGGACTTAAAGCAGGCAGCCAACCGGCTGGATGCCTACATTCAGCAGAAAATGGTTACACTTCCGGTTACACTTGACGAGGCATCGAACCGGAATGACGCGGACTCGGACGCACAACCTATTGAAAATTGGCGGAGAGGGTGGGGATCGAACCCACGGTCCCGTTGCCAGGACAGCAGTTTTCGAGACTGCCCGATTCGGCCACTCTCGCACCTCTCCGCATGATAGAACTCATCCCAGGGCAGGGTAAGGGGAAATCTATTATCGCTATGATCGACTGTGGGGGCAGCTTACCCTGGGGGGTGTGATTTATCAATCGGTTTTCTTTTCGCTCGAAGAGCCGGTACGATTGTCGCGCCGACGAGGTCGATGGAGTCTGGAGGAGGGTACTGGTGAATATGGGCACGGGTATAGGTGAGCCAGTCATAGCATTTCCGCCCATTGAGTCGATCGCAACGACTGGTTGGTCAACCCCGATTGCGATGGAGGATCAAACCATTCATGTCTGGGGATTCTCACTCGAGGGAAGCCTATCGTTCGTGGAGCACTGCCGTGCCTGGTTGAGCGAAGAGGAACGGGGGAGGGCGACCAGGTTCATCCGTCAGCAAGATCATGTTCGATTTGTGCTTGCTCACGGAGGTTTGAGAGCCGTGCTCAGCCGGTATCTTGGGGTCGGTTCTGATGCGGTAGCGATGAACCGCAACGAGGCAGGCAAGCCTTCCCTGGTGAGAATCAGAAAAGATCAACCCACGATCTCTTTTAATATGTCGCATGCGCATGGCCGTGCCCTCATCGCGGTTTCAAAGGGGCAAGAGATTGGAGTTGATCTCGAACGAGTTCGTTCGGACGTCGAGGCGGAAAAACTTTCCCAACGTTACTTTGCTCCATCCGAACATGCCACGATCATGCGGTTGGCTCAGGCGCAGCGTGCAGCAAGGTTCTTCCGTTACTGGGTCGCAAAGGAGGCGGTGCTCAAAGCGCAAGGTGTCGGACTCCGGGCCTTGAGTGAGTGCAAAGTTATCATGTCAGCGAATGGAATCGGCGCGGAGGCTCTAGTTCCGACCGGCGTTCTGCTCCAAGACGATTGGAGAATTCGTTTCCTCTCTTGCGGAGAAGGCTGGGAAGCAGCCGTGGCCGCGCAGGGGGTTGACTGGGTTGCGCAGTGCGGTCTCGCAGGATGCTGAAAAATGGTCTGTCTGGTCTATTCGGTCTGTTCTGTCTATCTCGTGTGAACGGTTGAACGAAACGAACAGATAGACCAGACAAACCAGATGGACTAGACAGACCGGGCTAGAGCGGCGCTTCGCGGAGCTGTTGGAAAAACTTTTGAATGAGAGCTTGACTCTCCTGTTCGAGGACCCCGCCAGTTACAGCAACCCGGTGATTCAACCTCGGTTCAGAGGGCAGGTTGAATACCGATCCACAGGCGCCGGCTTTCAGGTCCCATGCTCCAAAGACGATTCGGGGAATCCTCGCGAGGATAATGGCACCGATACACATCGAGCAGGGTTCGACGGTCACGTAGAGGGTCGTATCGGTCAATCGCCACGTGCCAAGTGTGTTCGCTGCGGCGCGGATGGCAATGACCTCTGCATGGGCCGTGGGGTCCTGCCAGAGTTCCCGGCAATTGTATGCCTGGGCCAGAATCTGACTTCCACGCACAATCACCGCCGCAATTGGCACCTCACCGATCGCTGGCGCGCGCGCGGCCTCCTCCAGTGCGATTCGCATGAAGGCCACATCCTGATTATGTTCATCGGTCGGCACGATGTCCATGTTGTTACGAACGACTCAATAGAAACATCGGTCCGGTCGGCTGCGGACGGCCGCCTGAGGGCTCAAGGGTGATGGCAAAGGTCCTCGCATCCATGAAGGTTGGCATCTTTTTCATCAGTAGGTGAGCGGTGTCTCCGCGATCCATCTGAAACGTGCCGATGCTTATGGGTTTGTCGTAGATGGCCCACAATTGATAGGTCGTGCCAGTGGGACTCTCCGGGAGGTTCACGGAGTAGAGCCAGGCGTTTTGAGTTCGAGCATCGTACAGCAGGAATCCTGCGGCTCGTTTCGCCATTTCCGACCCGGTGAGAGAGATGGCTTTGATGTTGGGAATTCGCAGGAGTGTGGCGAATTCATCTTGCGGAGTCCCAACGATGCGACCGGCGCTTCGCTGACTTAATTGCACACGCGTCTCTTCCAGTTCCTCTTCGCGCTGGGCCAGTTGTTCCTTCACCGCCACCGCTTCGTTCGTTCGTTGCAGCAATGCATTGCGCAATTCGTCGAGGACTTTGGCTTGGTCGTTGACCTCACGCTGCATACCGGCAACCTTTTCCGTCTTTTCCTTGAGCGATGCTTCAAGCTGCTTGATGTTCGATGTGTCGGCGGAACGTTGTGTCGACACGGTCCACGCGAGATATCCGCCGACCGTCACGATGAGGAGGGCAGCCAAGCCAAGGGCCCATGGCAGCGATAACGATCGAGCAGGGGCGACGGGCGGGAAGAGGTGGTTCATCCATTCACCCGGTTCAAGACTCGGCCGGGCCGGTTCGTTCGCGGTCGCTTCCGCTTGAATCGGTGCGGGGTTTCGTTCGGTCATGATCTTGGCTTTGAGGGAGCGCGGAGGCTTGATTGGGCTGAGGCTGAATGGGAGGAGTGCGGCGACGGATTGATAGTCCTTCAGGGCACTGTGACAGGACGTGCAGCCGGAGAGTAAGTGGGCTTCAAGCGCTTGTCGCTCAACTCGGTCCAGCGCGCCGGCAGCATACAAGGGAA
>DATNCR010000034.1:0-9388 GCA_035607135.1 Nitrospiraceae bacterium | reverse complement strand
CGACTCAGAGGCCATTATATCCACATCGGCGGAATATTCGCTCCGCCTCGCTGGAGAAGCCGATAGCCTTTCAACACACTCCCATCTACACTCTCAAACAATGTGGCCTCCCTTGGCATGCATCACCTCCGTGAGTGGTTCATGCAAGTCAATGCTCAGGCGATAGAGGACCTCTACTCCGCAACAATGGTTCCTGGTCCCGTTTACCTTCGACTCATACAATTGCCGTTATATTGAGGGGGTTGCCCCAAGCAGATCGGCACTCATCGTCTCGCTTTGACCAAAATTCATCTATCAATGTATCCGTCTCGAATAGCCGAGCGTGAGATTGCGAAGTCGCGAGCTTCAGGTACACAGAAAATGCAAGGCCTTCAATCTGTCGAAGTCTCTGGGATGCAATCAATTGCCTCTTATCAGAGGAGTAGCCGGTCAATGCATCATCGACTAGTTTCATGTGTTCAACCGCGCTTCGAATCTTGTAACACTCGTCGAGGATTTGTTTTGCCTCCATACCAGCGAGCGCGAAGGTCTGGCATCGATGTGTGAATTGAGAGGTGGACTTGCTAATTTCAGGCTTAACGAGAGCTTCCAGGGCCCGAGCATATTGATGAATGCGCTCTTCAAGAGTCGGCTCACTGATGGCGCGTACCAATGCACTCATACCACGCTTTACTCTTTCATAGGCCGTGCTTTTCTCAATTGCCACGTAGCCTTCCTCGAAAGTCTTAGCCGTCCTGCAGATAGGCTCGTTGAACATAACTCGGTGAGGTGGATTCGAATGGTAAAAATCGCGCAATTCGCTGAACTGCCTGATCATCGTCTCTTCGGAGACCCTGGCTCCGGAAAGAACGAATCCATCCACATGATGGGGTATGCCCTGCAAAAGCAAGCCGTACAAGAGCCTGTCAAGCCGTTTGCGAAGCCTTTTGTTCTCATCATCCAAAACCTCTGGGCGAGTGGAGGCTTTAACTGCCAGCAGGAAAAAATTGCACCGACCAACCTGATCGGCCCGGATCTTTCCGATCCAATCCCGCCAACGGTTGTCGAGGTCGAAAGGATGTTCAGGGAGTGTCCAAAGTCCTTCACCCAGGGAGACAGGCTTCGAGAGTGAATCGTCAATTGCTAGATTCTCAAAGGCTACGCAAGCAAATTTTTCACCAGCCTGTAAATGGAAATCCATCTGGGCGCTCGGGGAAATTGTCTAAGACTGATTTGCTTCACCCCCACCTTTCCACTTGGGGGTGGTTGGGATGATCCCAACTGCGCGCGTCGGACGAGCACATTCTTATCGTGCGCGTTCCGCGAGCAAAGGGATCGTCCCAGCTACCCCCTTCTCTCACTTCTTAAAGATCAGTCTCGGCTCCGTCATATTTCCCATCGAGACCGCCACCAACTCCCACCCGCCCGCTCCAAACTCGTTCAGCCTGATTTGCATATTCTCGGTGTCGGGAAGCACTTCAATGATTTTGTACTGGAACCGTTTCGACTCTTGAGCCTTCACTGCAAACGGCGGCCCGACGAAAAGCAGGATCCCCAACGCACAAAGACTGACTCCTGCGATCAACCATGCACCTAAACGACGTACGTTCTGCATGCCGCACCTCCCTGTGTTCTCGCTTATGGATGCGCCACTCGCCAGTTGTGGCCTGTCCCGAGATCGACTTTTAAGGGAACCGACATTCCCAGCTTCTTTCCCGTCGCTTCCATCTCTGTCTTCACGAGTTGCTTGGCCTCTTCCAATTCCTTCTCCGGAACTTCGAATATCAACTCATCGTGAACTTGGAGAATCATCTTGGTATGCGGCAGCTCATGATGCAGCCGCTGATTCACATCGATCATCGCCACTTTGATGAGATCCGCGGCTGAGCCCTGAATCGGACTGTTCACGGCAATGCGTTCGCCGAATCCACGCTGCACAGGATCGCCGCTCTGCAACTCAGGAATCGGACGCCGCCGGCCGAGGATCGTGGTCGTGTAGCCTTTTGTTTTTCCTTCTTCGATATTCCGGTCCATCAGCGCGCGCACCGCCGAAAACTTTTCAAAGAACGTCTCGATGTATTTCTTCGCCTCCGCCTGCGACACACCGATGTTCGAGGCCAGACCGAACGGACTGATCCCATACACAATCCCGAACACGACGGTCTTCGCCACGCGTCGCATGTCTCTCGTGATCTGACTGGAAGGTAGACTGAAAATCTCCATGGCCGTCGCCATGTGGATGTCCTCCCCCTTTGCAAACACGGCGAGCAAGCGGGGGTCTTGCGACAGATGCGCAAGGATACGAGGCTCGATCTGACTGTAGTCGGCGCAGAGCAGCGTGTGGCCTGTCGGCGCAATAAACGCTTCTCTGATGCGTAATCCGTACTCACCCTTCACGGGAATATTTTGTAAATTCGGCTCGGTGGAGGAGAGCCGTCCGGTCGCCGCGACGGTCTGATTGAGCGACGTATGGAGCCGTTTGGTCTCCGGATTCACCAGTTCTGGTAATGCATCTACATAGGTGGACTTGAGTTTGCTGAGGCTCCGATAATTCACGATCTGTGCGGGCAATTCGTGTTGTGTGGCGAGCTGCGTCAGCGTGTCTTCATCGGTCGAGTAGCCGGTTTTTGTTTTTCTGATCGGTTTGAGTCCCAACTTTTCGAAGAGCACTGTGGCCAACTGCTTCGGCGAATTGATATTGAATTCGCCGCCGGCCAACCCTCCGATCGTCTCGATCATCTTATCGAGATCTCGTTCTAACTCTTTGCTGAGCCGGTGCAGGCCTTCGACGTCCAGTAAAAATCCGTTCCGCTCGATCTCAGCCAACACCGGCACCAGCGGCATTTCAACGTCGGTGAAAAGCGTGAGGCTTCCCTGTTCCGACAATCGTTCCGTCAGGACCGGAGCAAGCTTGGCCAGCACCGATGCGGCCTCTGCCGCCCCTTCGCGTGACCCGGTGTCCTCGTCAAACAGGGATTGCGGTGCAGCGCTAGCTTTACGTCCGGTCTCAAGCCGATGGTCCAACACTTCCTGCGCGATGGTCTCAAGCTGGTGATCGCGGCGGTTGGGATTGAGCAGATAGTCCGCCACCATGGTATCCAGATAGGGACCGGCGAGGGTCAGTCCGATGCGGTGAAACACTAACAGGGTCGTCTTCAAGTCTTGGACAACTTTGGTTCTCGTGGGGTCGTGCAGTAACGTCGTGATGGGTCGCATGTAGGTTCGGACGTCGAGCGGAATGAATGCGGTCTTCTCTCCAATCGACAGAGCCATCCCCTGTACATCCGCCTGCACACCTGACCCGGTAGAGAGCAGACATTGCAGGCCGAGAGCGTTGCCTTGCGACAATCCCTCCACAAATCGCTGTGCGGAGGGTTCATCCTGAACGAGCTCGGTCTTCACTGTATTTGTCTCAGCTGGTTTGGACTCCGGTTGAAAGGATTTGAGAAGTGTGGTGAAGCCAAGCTCTCGCAACAAATCGGTGAGCTGATCCTGATGAGGAGGCTTCATATGATAGGTCTCGGGATCGAATGTCACGGGACTATCCAGTTGGATGGTTGCCAACCGCCGACTGAGGCGGGCGTTCTCGGCCTGTTCGATCAATAGTGTCTTGACGCGAGGCGGCGCGACCTCCTCTACACGGCGTAAGAGTTCTTCTATCGTGCCGAACTGGGCGATCAGCTTCATTGCCGTTTTTTCACCGATGCCCTTCACGCCCGGAATATTGTCCGTCGCATCGCCCATAAGCCCCATGATCTCCACGACGCGCGCCGGCTCCACACCGAAACGTTCACGGCATTCCGCTTCGCCGAGCCATTTGTCTTTCACCGGATCATAGATGCGCACGTGGGACGTCAGGAGTTGGAACATGTCCTTATCGCCGGTGACGATGACAACCTCGAACCCGGCCTGTTCGGCCTGGTGCGCGAGCGTACCAATCAAATCGTCCGCCTCGTACCCTGCTTGCCGGACTGCGGGAATGTTGAGGGCCTCTACCACGCGATGTATGTAGGGAATCTGGGCGCTCATGCCTTCAGGCATCGGCGGCCTCTGCGCCTTGTAGGCCTTGAATTCCGCGTGGCGCAATGTCGGACCCTTTTCGTCAAATGCCACGACGAGGCCGTCCGGCTTCCGCTCACGGAGAATCTTCAACAACATCGTCGTAAAACCGAGGATGGCGTTGGTCTGGAGGCCTTTGGAATTATTCAGGGCCGGCAGGGCAAAGAATGCCCGATAGATATAGGCGCTCCCATCGATCAGATAGAGCGTCTTGCGGCTGGACTCGGCGGTCGGCATGGTTAAGGACCGGGGGCCAATGTCAGCGGTGGTTTGCCAAACTTCTGGCGCATGGAATTAATGACGCCCAGCACGGTCGGCTGGCCGACCATTTTGGCTTCCAGTTCACGTTTTTTTGGAAAGTCCATGAGCGAGATCCCGATGAGCATCGTCAGTACACCCTGCCCGGGCAAGAAGAGCATGGCAAAGCCTGCCAAGAGGAAGACAATGCCGACGACGTTCTTGACGACCAACCCCGCCAGGCGCAGCGCTGGATGATGATCTTTCATCCAATGGCGGGGTGTGCGCGTGTCAAAATAGTCGGCCGGCAGGCGGACCAGAATCATCGGGATGGCAAACAGGGTACCGACAAATCCGATGGCCGAAGCCACGGTGAGACCGATGAGCACATCGACCGGAATCCATTGCTGGACTGTTTCGAATAAACCATCCATGAGACGCGGCATCCTAACATGCGACCTGAGGGCACTCAAGGCAACGACTGAACAGCATCCAGTGTTTACGGCGTATTTCTCAACCGGCTATAATCTTCGATTATGCTCCGTTTTCCCCTCACACTCCGGACTCGTGTCGTACTAGGGATCGCGGTCCTTGGCGTGGGGTTCCTGACGAGTCCCTCCCTAGTTTGCGCATCGGATGACCTTCATATCCAGATGACGAAGAGAGGCCTAGGCAAGGAAGTCGTCATCACGCAGGGGGCACGTGAGTGGTTCATGCTGATCGAGGTGACCCCAGAGAATTCTGTGGTGCTGCGGCAGGAAAAAGACCACGACAGATATCTCGTGGATGAAAGTGAAACGCATGACCGCCCCATGACTACGGGGGAAGTCGATGCGGCCATTACCGATTATGTGAACAGCGTCAAGGCGCGCGCCACGAAGAAATAGCCACCGACCATACCGCCACAACCCAAATTCGTGATCTTCGCCCATCACGCGACCTACGATACGCTGCACCAGGTCGCCACGCTTGGCCTTACCCCCTCGGCGATGGGAAAAGAGGTGATTGTGGTCCTCTTGTTCTGGACGATCAAGAAGCTGGCGGAGGGGAAGATCGATCAGGTCGATTTCCCCCCTGAGTAGGCCGACTCAGCCGACGAAGTGGCACGGCTTATTTCGCTGTCGGCTGGAGCGACAGCACTTTCCTGGTGGGATCCAACGTCACCTGAAATTGTCGCAGGGCGCTAAGCCCCAACAACCCTTCCACCCCTGCCGGAGAATCTGGAAGATCGTAAATCACCACCACGCTATCTTTGACTTCAGCCTCTCCCAGGCGAATCGACTTGATTTGAGCCAAGGGGGCTTGAACCGGCCCACCCACCGTATTCATCGTGGCTGTTCCCATGCTGGAATCTGAATACAACCCAAGTTCGACGGCGAGCCTGTGGGACACGATGCTGTGGGAAGCACCCGTATCCACGATCAACCGGGCATCCTGCTCTCCATTGAGCTTGACCGTGGCCACGAACAGGTGGCCGACCTGTTGGAGCGGCACCTCCACGGCGTGATTCGCCAAACCTGTGCCCTGCTCTTCAGGCAATGCTCTGCGTTGTTCCGTTGAACCAGGCACGGCAGGAATAGGCGCAGCTGGAAGTTTTTTGGAGTCCGATTTCGGTGGGGCCACCACGTCGAGGAGTACACATTGTTCAAGTTGGGCCGGCTGGTCTGTCAGCACGTGGCGGCCTTCCTTATCATAGCAACGATAAATTGCCTGCCCTTCTTCGTACGTCAAGAGCAACATTCCCAAAAGACTTATGGCGACAATGCCACGTGCATGTCTTTGACGGCAGCTCATAAATCTCCGATGGCTTCCACTCCTTCTCCTATCGAGACTGTATCACCCCTACTCGATCGCAAAAATCCCTGATTTTGCACCTACTGCAGAAGGGTGAGACCGGTTGGCAAAGGTTCTGCCCGTAGGGAACGAGCAAATCATTGAACGTGATCCAATGCGGCGTCGGCAATTTCCGACGGAGTGCTTGTTCAGTTTCCTCCGGCGTCTTCGTCCTCACGTAGCCCCAGCGATTGCTAATCCGATGCACGTGGATATCCACGCAAATGCCGGGCTTACCATAGCCGACCGTCACCACCAAGTTCGCCGTTTTCCGGCCAACCCCCGCCAGAGTGACCAGTTCCTCGATGGAGTTGGGAACCGTTCCTCCATAGACGTCGAGAAGGCGACGGCAAATGGCATGAATGGATTTGGCTTTCGTCCGGTAGAATCCGACGGGATAGATCGCACGTTCGATCTTCTGGAGCGGGAGGGTCAGCATGGTGGCTGGCTGGTGTGCCAGCTCGAACAACCTGGCACTGGCTTCCCGTGTCGTCTTGTCTTTGGTCCGGAGGCTGAGGAGGCACGACATGAGGATACGGAAGGGGTCTCGATTCGAGTCGCGCGCCACCACGCCGAGGACCGGCTCTTCCCACTGCCGAATCTCGCGCTTGACGATTCGAAGCGCCGCAGTGATTTGATCCTGGCGCATGGACGAGGAGGGGAGATGAAGACCGTGAGAAGGATCTGATCTACCAAACGGGCAAGCCCCTGGAAGGACGCTTACTCTGGCTTACGCTTCGACAACCACTTTTGACGCCGCCGCTGTGCTTCACGCTGCTTGGCTTTCTTCCTGACACTCGGCTTTTCGTAAAATCTCCGGCGCTTCAGTTCTCGGAAGAGTCCTTCCCCCGCGAGTTTCTTCTTGGCAACTTTGAGAGCTTTCTCGACGTTATTATTGAAGACTTTGATTTCCATTCTTTCCGTCTGTGTACTTTCCCAGGCGATGCCTGTACAGGTTTTTTTCTAGAGCCAGCCTGGCCTTGACCAAGGGGCGCAGTGTAACATAGCCCCCTGAGTTCCTCAAGACGGTTCGTCATCTGCTCAATCCGATTGAGAAGCGATGATTTAAGGCGTTGATTGTGTTGAATGTTTATGTTTTCTTCAACTGTATGGCGTCCCGCATCGGCTGCGGCGATCGCCAACACCAGTCCCACGGTCAAGTCAGACCGAACGCGTGACTTCACCCCTGCCGAGCAGGCATGAAGAAGAACACCGGCCTCCGTCGCCTGTTCGGCAATTTCAAGCGGAATTTCCGTCGCCAGATGGAGCGCAGACGACAAGATGGCAGGACGAGTCCGATCTGTTTTTGCGAGCTTCGTTGCCTGGGTATAGCGCTGATAGGCACTGCCATCCGCTTGCATGAGTTCGCGAAGTCGCTGACCAATCTCACTCAGCCGATGTTCCACCCCTCGTTGCCGGCTGAGGCGCGCGCCCATGATCCCCAGCGAGGCTGCGAGGGCACCCACCAAGGCGGCAACCGTGCCGCCGGCTGGAACCGGGGTCGCCGCGGCCACCGCATCCAAAAAATCAGCGAGCGATTGTGCGTGCAGATCACTCGGCCCCTGTCGGCGAGACAGAAGGCCTCTCGCCGACTCGCCGAATAGCCGAGTCTCCAATCTCAGTTCCAGCACCTGCGTGGCATCGAACTGTTCGAACGCGAGGCTACGCGCAGCGGCCTGAACCAGCGCTGCTTGTGGCACAAGTCCGATCACTTCGCTCCCCGCTACCGCCACACCTCGCTCGGCTGCGCGGGTTCGGACCGCTTCAAACGCGACATGGATGGGCGTGATGGCATAATCGGTCAGGTTCATGGCCACCTGAACCAGCTGCCGACTGGTTAACTCCACGCCGATCGCTTTGAGATGGGGCAGCCCTCCGTTCGATTGACGAATGTCTTTCGCGATGGACCGAGCCAGTGCAAGATCCGTCGAGTGGAGATTCACATTGAAGGCGATCAGGGGAGGACGTGCGCCGATCACCATGGCACCGGCCGTCTTGTGAAGGTGAGGAGGACCAAAATCCGGTGTCCAGTCCGGATCGGAGGCCATACGGTAAGCAAGGCCTTGAAGCCCTCCTCGACGAACCGATTCGAGTGGGGCATGATCGCGGTGCAATGCCGCCTGTTCGTAAAGGAATACCGGAATCTCCAACTCCGTTCCTACTCGTTGCCCCAATCGCTTCGCCAAGTGGATACAATCCTGCATCGTCGCGCCGCCCAGCGGCACAAACGGCACAACATCCGTTGCTCCCACCCGCGGATGGACGCCTTTGTGCTTCCGAAGATCGATGAGATCGGTCGCCACACGAATGGCGCGAAAGGCCGCTTCGGCGACGGCAGCCGGTTCGCCCGCAAAACTTAGGACGGAGCGGTGATGATCCCGGTCCATCGTCTGATCCAACAGCCAGACCCCTGGCACAGATTCCACGGCATGCACCAACGCGCACACCGTCGTCCGGTTTCGCCCCTCACTGAAGTTCGGTACACATTCGACGATTCGATCCACGTTCCTCCTCACCAAGAATCAACACAACGAAGCCGGAGGTCTGATCATCATCCCTCCGGCTTCTTTCTCTTCACTGAATCCCTGTCTGTGTAATTACTTCGTCTTTTTCACGAACGCTTTATAGATCGTTCCCGACTTCGTCTGTTCTTCTTCAAGACCCACCATCTGATGGCCGGTCGTGTCGCACCAGGCCGGCATGTCATTCTTAATGCCTTCATCGTCTGAGACGACTTCAAGGACCTGGCCCAAGGCCAGTTCTTTGATCTTCTTCAAGGTCATGATAATCGGCATCGGGCAAAAATACCCGAGCGTATCGAGCTTCACGTCGGCTTGAATCATAGCAACCTGCTGATCTGGTTAGTTGGGGTTATTAGGTTTCGCCGGTCTTGCATTCATGAACCAGTCAGACCAGATGAACTAAATGAACAAATTCACGCTGCCCTGTTTGGCCTCCGCAAGATAGGTTGTCACGCCCGCGAACTGATCGATACCCTCGATGAGCGTATCTTTCGTGATCCCCATGAGCCCCATGGTCGTCGTGCAGGCAATAAAGTGAACACCAAGGCCCAGCGCCGTCTCCATGAGCTCCGGCACACCCGGCATCCGGTTTTGCCTCATCACCTGTTTCATCATCTTCGTCCCCAGCCCCCAGAAATGAAACCGGGAGAGAGGAAGACTGTCTGCGCCCCCTGTATTCAGCAGGCCGAACATCTGACGAAGCCAGTCTTTCGCAGAACTGGTCGCGCCTTTCTTGCGAATGGCATTCAGACCCCAGA
>DATNCR010000094.1:0-3255 GCA_035607135.1 Nitrospiraceae bacterium | reverse complement strand
CTTGCGAGAATGTAAAAAGCATGCCGCGGTCGGGGCCTAAATGCTCACGGTACATCAGTCCTTCAGCACGTTTTTGAGGGGTGTCGGCCAACTCTGCAAGAATAATGGTGCCCCCAGGGAGAGTAATCGGGATCAGCCCGGGCGGGACCGGATCGTTTCCCGCTAGGGTAGAGCAGGGGAACAATAGGAGGAGGGTGAAGAAAAGCGCAAGTGATGGGCGTCGTTGCACGGCGGCATCCTAATCGGCCCACCGGAGGTGAGTCAAGCCGGAGGGTATCTTGCAATCGCGCTGGCCCCTGTGCCATCCTCGGTCAGGACAAACAAGGAGCGGAGGCATGAAAGAGATACGGAAAGTGCATTATGTGAAAGGCGTGTTTGTCTGTCCGAAGTGCCGGCAGTCGTACGTGCAAGAAAAATGGATTGAAGAATGGCGGGTTCGCTGTCACAAGTGCGACTATCGCGGAACCCTGACGGAAGTTTCCGTTGAAGAACGGATGGAAGAAGAAATCGTCCGTCGGTGAACCGGCTCCAATCCTGCGCGCCGTATCCGTCTCTCTGTAAGTCAATGTTTTTGCCTCTCACCTCTATACGACTCTCCCTCATTGGTTCTCTGTTGCTGTGCGCCCTTCCCCAGGTGCTGGGCACCGGCGAGACATTCGCTGACGAGCCGGCTCCGCGGGTAAAGGTGCTCGTGACCTACCATTCACTGTCCGGCAATACGGAACGGATGGCCGAAGCGGTGGTCGATGGTGTGAAAAGTGTGGCCGGCACCGAGGTGTTGTTGAAACGAGTCGGTAAGGTGACAGCAGACGATTTGTTCTCCGCCGATGCGGTCGTGATCGGCTCGCCGGTCTACTGGTCGAATATGTCGGGTGAGGTCAAAACATTCATCGACAACTGGCAGTTTAAATTCGGTGTGTTCCCTGAATTCAAGTTGAAGAACAAGATCGGCGCGGCCTTTGCCACAGGCGGTCAGGTGTCGAGTGGGAAGGAAGTGACGATGTTGACGATCCTTGCCGCGATGTTGGGAAATCAGATGATTGTCGTCAGCGGAGGTGGGGCCTTCGGCGCATCTGCCACCACGGAAGGCGACAGCCCCGGCATCGACAATAAGGAGATAGCCGATGCCAAGGCATTGGGCCGGCGTGTCGCCGAAGTCGCTGTCATGATGCAGAGAGGCTCTTCTCACTAGTCAGTCTGCGTCCGTCCTGCAAGCGTGCGTATTCTCCTTCTTAATTTCTGAATCAACGCGGTAGGCGCAGGCCTACCTGCTTGTGGAGGCAAGATTGTCCTCGTCGGTGATAAGGGAATCGCTGTCTCGGAAGTGAAGTGTTGTAGAGGGGGCTAGCTTCGCACTCCGTCGGGGGAAGGCACTTGGCGGGCACTCGTCGCGATCTCTACAAATTCATGAATA
Organism: Nitrospiraceae bacterium; assembly: GCA_035607135.1. GTDB lineage: Bacteria > Nitrospirota > Nitrospiria > Nitrospirales > Nitrospiraceae > Palsa-1315. The sequence goes on along the minus strand of DATNCR010000094.1, from coordinate 1,841 downwards.
TTCTTTGAGCAGCGACCACAGCATCCCGCGTCTTTCAGTCCGAACTTCGCTATCAGTTGCCCTGATATGACGATGCCCTCCTGTCCTGCTTCCCGGACATCCGAATCAGTGATTCCCTTGCAGAGACAGAGGTACATGGGCTGTACTCCTTTATCTATCGCCAGACTGAGTCTCGTATGTCATTACCGATTATGATAACCATTATCAAGCTAGAATAAGAATACTACCGTCCTGTCTATCTGTCAAGAGGGGACTGGAGGAGCAGGTGTGATGAGGTAGAAGGTGAAAACTCTCTTGTTTCGAGGCCCTACAACGTCTGTTCCAGCTGATTGACCATCTCGCGGATCGTATCGAACCCCGATTGCCAAAAGTCTTCAGAATTCATGTCGACTCCAACCTTGGCGAGCATGGTCTGCGGTGCCTCCGATCCTCCGGTACTCAGTAAATCCAGGTACTTAGGAATGAAAGACGTGCCTTCCTTCTGATACGTCCGGTAGAGGGCGAGGACCAACAAGTTCCCAAAGCTGTAGGCGTAGCAATAGAAGGGGCTGGCAAAGAGGTGTGGAATGGTCAGCCATTCCCATTGAAATTCATCCGGGACCGTAATGCCCTTTCCAAACTGTTGCCGAACCTCGGTCAGATAGGTCTTGGCCAGATCCTTCACGGTCGCGCCCTGAGCAATCATCTCATGAGCCTGATTCTCGAATTGGACAAAATAGGCTTGCCGGAGGACCGTGGCATAGACGTCGTCCAACTGATTGATCAAGAGCCCTTGCCTCACCTTCTTGTCCTGTTCCTGGTTCATGAGCGCATCGGACAGGATGCGTTCCCCGAACACCGAGGCAGTTTCAGCCAGCGGGAGGGTGGAATGGAAGGTAAACATGGAGTGCCGTGCCGCCAGCATGCCGTGGACCGCATGGCCGAGTTCATGAGCCAGCGTTGCGATATCGCGCGCTTCACCCGTGAAGTTCAGCAGCACATATGGGGTCATGTTCGGCACGACGCTGTAACAGTAGGCGCCTCCGATTTTCCCGGGTCTCGTGCGCGCGTCAATATGACGTTCGTACACCACTCGTTCAGCCAGCTCAGCGAATTGTGGAGAAAAGCCTCGGTAGGCGTCGAGCACCATTCGGACTGCCTCCTGATAACGATAGGATTTCTGCTCCGTGCGATGCGGCGCATAGATGTGGTAGCGGCTCATCGGCTTAATTTTGCACAGGCGGGCCTTGATGCGGAAATAGTGCTGAAAGATGCCAGCGTTTTTCCGACAGACCCTCAGCAGGCATGCCACAGCGTCATCTGGAATGTCGTTCCCGAGGTTGCGGGTGGCAATCGGGGAGGCAAACCGGCGCAGTTGAAGATTCTCCGCCTTCCAGTCATTGACCAAGGTCTTGTAGATTTCGCCAAGCAGATCGTGCTGATCGGCGTAAACTCGGTAGAGCTCTCGATAGGCGGCTTCACGCAGTCGTCCTTGCGTATGGCGGAGATAGGATGTCAGTTCCTCGCGCGTCATGGTCTTCCGTTTGCCATTGACGTTCAATGCGAAGGTGAAGCTATTCGTCACGACGTCGTACAGTGAATGGACTGCACTGCGGCCCGTAATGTTTTTGATGTTGACGATCTTCTCTTCTGATTCAGACAGCGTATGGGGCTGAAACCGGCGAATGGTTTCAAGGTGATACCGGAGCGTATCCGTTCCGGTCATGAGTTGGCGCGCGGTATTCTCATCGACGCTCTGCCACCACAGGTCGAAAAATACCAGCCGGTTGTGCAGGGCCGTCAGTCGCTCCTCAACTTTGGTCTTAAACGAACGCGCAGCGAGGTCTTTCGTATTTTCGGAG
>DATNCR010000087.1:0-5788 GCA_035607135.1 Nitrospiraceae bacterium | reverse complement strand
GCCCAGATCCAGCAGGATTCCCAGGTACTCCTGCAATCCCTTCTCGACCAGTATCAAGGCGGCATCCAGGTCGCAGCCATCCAGCTTCAGGACGTCAGTCCCCCGGAGGCCGTGGCGGCTGCGTTCAAGGATGTGACGAATGCGAAGGAAGATAGGGAGAAACTGATCAACCAGTCTCAGAGCTATCGCAACGACATCCTCCCCAAAGCCCAAGGCGAAGCCGCTCAGGTCGTGAACCAGGCCAAGGGTAACGCTCAGGCGCGGGTGGATCGTGCTCAAGGTGAAGCCAACCGTTTTCTGGCGACACTGAAAGAATACAACCAGGCCAAAGACATCATCAGCAAGCGGATCTATATCGAAACGATGGAGGAAATCCTGCCGAACATCGAGAAGATCATCATTGATGGCAAGATATCCGATCGCATGCTGCCGTACCTTCCGCTCGACCGGCTCAAGCCCAAGCCCAGTACCGCCGCCGAGGGCCAGAATCCATGACCAAGCAGGGGTTCATTATTGCGGTGCTGGTGGTCATCACCGGCTTGTTTTTCCTAGGAGCCTCACCGCTCTTTATTGTCGACATCACCCAAACCGCGATCGTGGTCCAACTCGGGAAGCCTGTTCGCAATCTCACTGAGCCTGGGCTCTATGCAAAACTGCCGTTTGTTCAAGAGGTCATCTACTTTGATAAGCGTCTGTTGGACTATGACTCAGCGGCGCAGGATGTGATCACTCAAGACAAGAAGACCCTCCTTCTTGACAACTATGCCAAATGGAAAATTGTAGACTCCCTTAAGGTCTTTCAGAGTTTTCAGTCCCAACGAGGAGCCCTGCAACGGCTCAACGACATTATCTATTCAGAACTCCGGGTGGAGCTCGGGCGCCATGACCTCTTGGAAATCGTCGCGTCCCATCGTGGCGATCTCATGAAAATTGTGACCCAACGGTCGAATGAAAAGGCGTCTGCGTATGGAATCGAGATTCAGGATGTGAGAATCAAGCGCGCCGACCTTCCCGAGCAAAATGAGAGGGCCGTATTCGCCAGAATGCAAACTGAACGTGAACGGCAGGCGAAGCAATACCGTGCGGAGGGAGCGGAGGAAGCACAAAAAATCCGCTCAGAGGCGGAAAAGGATCGCGAAATTATTCTGGCGCAGGCGTACAAGGAGTCGGAGGAACTTCGTGGCGCGGGGGATGCGAAGGCCTTTAGGGTCTACGCCGACGCCTACAGGCAGGATCCTCATTTTTTTGAATTTACCCGCTCGATGGAAGCCTACAAGAAAACGTTTAAAGACAAGTCTACCATGGTAGTGGGCCCGGACTCAGAATTCTTCCGCTATCTTAAGCAGCGCTAGTCTTAGGACAGCCCCACAATCTCCCCCGTGCCTGGATCGATTCCAATCCGTTCCCCTGCCGGCTTCTTCGGTAAACCCGGCATGAGTTGAATGCCTGAACAAACAGCTGTGAGAAACCCAGCCCCGGCAAGCATTCGCACCTCGTTGATCGGCAGCGTAAATCCGGATGGGCGCCCCTTCAAGGCTGGATCGTGCGACAACGATAACGGCGTCTTCGCCATGCAGATGGGCAGTCGGTCAAGTCCGACCTGCTGTGCCAACTCAATGTCTCGCTCGGCTGCTGCGTCGAACGACACGCCCGAGGCCCCATACATTTGGGTAGCGATGGTCTGGACTTTCTTCTTGATCGGCCAGACGACGTCATATAAATGCCTGAACGTGGACCTCTCCTCTGTGGCTCTAACCACCGCCTTCGCTAACGCTTCTGCCCCTTGGCCGCCATCGGCCCAATGGGTCGAGACCGCAGCATCCACCGCACCGACCTCGCGAGACCGCTCGCGAACCCATTCCAACTCAGCCGCCGAATCATTGATGAATGCATTCACCGCCACTACCACGGGAACGCCATGGGCTTTCACGTTCGCAATATGCTGTTCCAAGTTTGCAAAGCCCTTTACCAGCGCTTCCTGATTAGGCCCGGTAAGCCCTGCCGGAAGAGGGCTTCCAACCTTGACCGCTCCTCCTCCACCGTGAAGTTTGAGTGCGCGAAGCGTTGCTACTACCACGGCCGCCGCTGGCTTGAATCCTGAGAGACGGCACTTGATATTGAAAAATTTCTCCGCCCCGAGATCGCTCCCGAATCCGGCTTCTGTAACGACGTAGTTCGCACAACGCAAGGCTATGGCATCGGAAAGAATCGAGCAATTCCCGTGGGCAATATTGCCGAACGGACCCGTATGAACGAATGCAGGAGTTCCCTCCAGTGTCTGGACCAAGTTCGGCAACAACGCTTCTCTCAGCAAGACTGCCATGGACCCGGCGCATCCAAACTCTTCCGCGCGCAAGGGCTTGCCATCCGTTGTAAACCCCACAACGATCCGCCCGATCCTCTGTCGCAGATCAGCTTGACTCGATGCCAAAGCGAGCATCGCCATGACTTCGGAGGCTTCCGTGATCACAAACTGGCCTGTGCGACCAGCAGCCCCCTCTCCCAGCGAGATCTGCCGTAACGCCCGATCGCTGACTCCGGACGTTCGTGGCCAGATGATCCGGTTCGGATCCACCTGAAGTGCATTCCCATGAAAGAGGTGATTATCAACAAATGCTGACAAGAGATTGTGACTGGCAGATACCGCGTGAGCATCACCAGTAAGATGGAGGTTGATCTCTTCCATCGGAAGGACTTGCGCCCTCCCTCCTCCTGTTCCTCCGCCTTTGATCCCAAACACCGGCCCCAACGAAGGTTGCCGAAGCGTGACGGCCGTTCGATGGCCGAGACGGGAAAGGCCCATGGCAAGCCCGATGGAGGTTGTCGTCTTGCCTTCCCCGAGAGGTGTTGGATTGATAGCAGTCACGAGTACATATCTGCCGAGGGGTGCAGCATGAAGCCGCTCCAGGACGTCAAGCGACACCTTCGCCTTCAGCTTTCCATAGGGAAATAGCTCACTGCCCTGGATGCCAAGCTGATCAGCGATTTCCTGTATTGGACGGGGCTTTACTGATCGGTTGATTTCAATGTCTGTCATGGGTAAGAGACGTCATGATCACTACCGCGTGTGATGGCGAGGCAGTGTAGCATGGGAGTCGGGTTGAGTCGATTCGGTTGGTGCGGATTGTAGGAGGGGGGAGTTCAGTGAGTGTGGCCTCGTCATGAACCGAGTCAGTTGAAAACGAGGCCGATGAGCGAAATGGAAAGTTTAACGAGCTATTCGAGGATGTACTTTATCGGATCCAGTGCCTGGCCATGAACCTTCACCATGTAGTGCAAATGAGGTCCTGTGGCTAACCCTGTGCTACCGACTAGGGCAACAACATCTCCACGCTTCACGCGCTGCCCCTCTTTGACTAATGACTTGGCAAGGTGGCCATAGAGTGTTTCGATACCGAATCCGTGGTCTATCTTCACAAGAATTCCAAGCTTGGGGTCTGACCCGACTGCTGTGACACGTCCTTGAGCCGGAGCCTGAACTGGTGCATTCGCAGCAGCTCCAATATCCAACCCGTCATGCCAAGCGGGCTTTTCAGTGAATGGAGAAACTCTTGGCCCAAACCCAGAGGTTATCCACCCCTTCACCGGCCAAATGGAGGGGGTTGCAGCCCATCGAGAAGATTTCTGTTCGGCAGCCAAGGACAATTCTTGAAGGGATTGTTCCTGGATCGCAGCTTCTTTCGACAGCCAATCTATGCCATCCTTGATTGAGGCAATCTTCCCCTGTTCAGTGAGATCGCTCAAACCTGCAGATTGGCTCGTTTCGCCAGGCAACACACTCTGGCTGGCTTCCGCTGAACGGGAAAGCTGCGCCTGAGCGTCACTCATCGGGATCTCCTCAGTGGCAGGGAGAGAATGGCCATCAGGAATGGGAGCATCCACACCACCTCGACCATTCGTTGTATCCCCTGTTTTCTGAGGATCGATTCCCAACATGACACGAAGTCGCTGATTGACTTCCTTCATGCTCGTTAAACGCTTCTTTAGATCGTCGATTGAGCTTGAAAAGGCTCCTGTCTGCTCCCGTGCACTCATGGCTTCTGCGCGGAACGATGAGAGTTCCCAGACTTCGCCGGTTCTAATCACATAGTGCGCAAGGACAAGAATATCGGCTAGGACAAAAATGGCTCCGACAATCAGTAGCTTACTGACTAATTTGCGAGGGAAGCTAAACCGAAGTGGCTTGGCTGACGAGCCACGAAAGACTACAACTGTATAAGTATCACTATTTTCCGTGCCGTTCACTTGTCCCATAACCATTCACCCCTTGCCGGATGGGCTCCTCCGCTTTCTACGAGTACCCTCCGCGAGTCTACCGATCCAGATCACTTCGGTCAACCCCTCATTTTGGTGATGCAAGAACACCCTTCACCCACAATAGCAATAATAGCAATTAGCGGCTGGTCTCAGTCTGCACCCACCGAAGGTATCGATCCAAGCCTTTCTTAACCGGCAACGCAATAATTTCAGGAGTTTCATATGTATGCATCGCTTTGATCGCTTTTTCCAGCTCAGAATACCGAGCTTTGCTGGACTTCAATATCAACAGAAACTCCTGCGAATTGACGACTTTTCCCTTCCACCTATATATAGATCGAATCCCGGGGACGACATTCGCACAGGCAGCCAACTTTGCCTTCACGACTCCTTCGCCAATTCTTACCGCCTCTTCCTGGTTTGCCACCGTAACCAAGATAACAAAAATCTCCCCTGCTGATTTTTTAATAGGGAGTGCGACCATACTAGGAGAGCCTTTCTACTCTGCGACAACCCCCTATAATCCTCTATAGATAGAATTAATAAGCAATTTCTGGGCCTACTACGTATACGAATGCGTGACTTTCATGATTTATCAATGGCTTAAGATCTTATGCTTCTACACTTAACTCTTGTGAATCTATTTTCATGTCTGAATTGATGTCTCATAGCCACACAAAATACAATATGTTGACAAAAATGTACAATTTCTGCCATGTCTTCTCTCAATAAATAGGTTGATGATCTTATTAGTTCCCTACTCTCTATTATATAAAAAATGTCACTCCGAGGGAGGGCATCAACTCATTGACAAGCTTTTCATCCCTCACCTAGTATGATCATCTTAGATAAGGAGGTCACTCAATGGACTTTGCCATTTCTCCGAAAGAGCTAAAAGTACGCCTTGATAAAGGCGAGAAATTAGTATTAGTCGATGTGAGAGAGGAATGGGAATATTCCCTTGCGAAGCTGGACGGCTCAGTGCTCATTCCACTCGGAACACTCCCGCAATCCCTCGATCAATTGAAGCGCGATTCGGAAATCATTGCCATCTGCCACATGGGCATGAGAAGCGCCGATGCGACGAATTTCCTGATCCAACAAGGATTCACGAATGTGAAGAACTTGGTGGGGGGAATCGACGCCTGGTCAACCCAGGTGGATGGAACCGTCCCTCGATACTAATCCAACCCCACCAAGGCCGCTCACATACGCATACCCCTTTCTGTCTGAACAGTACAGTTGATTCTAGTTCATGCGCTCGCGGAAGTAGTCGACGGTACGCTTGAGCCCCTCACTCAGTTCGGTTTTTGGCTCCCAGGACAATTCTTGGCGGAGCTTTCCAGAATCGATCACGCTCCGTGCCTGTTCACCACTTTTGACTGGCCCGTGAACTTCCTTGCATGTCGAATTTGTGTGGCCGATTAAGATCCTGAGCAAATCATTGATTGAGGTTTCTTCGCCCGTTCCAACATTATAGGTCCCTTGAGTTTCCTGACCCATCACCGCAAGATTTGCCTCAACGACATCA
>DATNCR010000225.1:0-2364 GCA_035607135.1 Nitrospiraceae bacterium | reverse complement strand
TAAAATCCGTGCCGCCGCACGAGAGGGTTACCGTACCGTGTTAGTTCCACGGGGACAGATTCATGACGCGCGGTGGAATCTCATTGAACTGGGATTTCAGCTCAATGTCACAGTAAAGGAAGTCGATACAATCGATGAGGCATACTTGCTCATGACAGGCCAACGAATCTAGCCGACTGGTTGCTATGGTTTGTTTGGTTTATCTCGTTTGTCTGGTTGAACGAGACAAACCAAATAGACCAGACGAACCAGACAAACCACGCACGAAGTGAGCGGCCATTTTGAGCATCCTGCTACTTCGCTTCTCCCATCGCGCCCTGCAAGATTGCGTCATACTCCACTTGCGTCAACCGATGCATACCCAATTTCAATCGCCGTGTGAGTTCGGCCTGATCGGCAATCTGTAGCACATTGAGCAACAACGCCTGGCTCGCAACAGACGAACAGGCCAATCGGCGCACCTCCTCGATTCGCACAAAGCCAAATCTGGCCTCAGTTCTCAGCTCATCACTGAGGAATGCATCCAACACGGAAAAGTCCAACACCGGCGGCATCATTCGGAACTCGGCATAGATCCCGACCTTCAGCACATACACAAGTCCCCGGGACTTCTCATCAAGATATGTGTGAAGATTCGTTCTGATCAACTCAGTGCAGAGTCCCCAGAGACCACGACCGAGTTGCAACTCAGCACTGTCCACGGAGGTGCGTTCTCGCAAGGCACCGGCCACAAACAAAAAATGACTCATTGGGCATTCATCGCAGAGGATTCAGCGGGAGGATGCGACATGTGGAGGAACGGACGCCATCGCGGCGGAATAGACTCACAGTGTCATCCGACCGGACAACTCGACCGAGGCGTACAGAATAGACATCTCGTGCGAGTATCAGTGCGTGTGGTATTCGTCTGCGTCGTCTAGCAGTCCTTCTGGTTTTTCAGGAAAACCGGCGTCTTCATCTTCCCCGTCCAGCGTGAGCTCTTCTTCCACATCTTCATCGGCCTCAACAGCGATATCCACCTCATCCTCGCCCAACTCCTCGTCAAGGTCGGAATCTTTCAGCAGCGGCGACCCCATGGACTGCGGCAACAGGGACTTTTTGGTGTCTTCCCCCGCGAACGGCTTTACGGATTTCTTATCGAGCGCTGAGGCTGCCGATTTCTTCTGAGCTGCCTTGGGTGCTGCGGCAACACGTTTCTTGGCCGTCTTCTTAGCTGCCGGTTTCTTGGCAATCTTCTTGGTTGTTTTCTTGGCAGCTTTCTTCGAAGCCGATTTCTTGACTGCCTTCTTGACTGCGGACTTTGCTTTGGCTTTCGCTTTCGCCTTCACAGGGGTCTTCTTCGCCGGCCGCTTCTTGTTCTTCGCCATCGAATTTCTCCTCTCTCAGCTATTAGATGTCTGACACATTCTCCATCTAGCATGAACCCATAGGGTCTTGCAACTGACGCCTCCACACCCCCTCACTGGCAGCCGAAAATATTGGCTTCTCACCCGCCCCCGCCAGGCCATGTGCATCGAGTGTAACCCGGAACGACTTCGGTTCACACGCCGGCAAAGTAACAATCCTAGCTGTGGCTTCGATGCGTTTCCCACGGCCATACAGAGCGCCAGAGACCAGCAGCCGAATGGGCAGAGCGTCACGCACGTGAGGACCTTCCACAGCGACTCTCCATGGGTGACTTCCAGCGGATGGGAGAATCCTACAATTAGGCTGCAACGTCAAGGGCAAAACCCAAGAATCCTGCCCGGGGGCACTACTCTCCCCATTGACCAGGTGGTAGAATGACGTTCCGTTCAATCAATGGGCCTGCACGACGATGAAATTACGGATGATCATTGTCATCTTCTCACTGGGGCTCTTCACAGCCTGGCCAACCGCCGCCACGCCGCCTTACACCTCCATCATCATCGATGGCGGGTCACCCTATTTCGTCCCGAAATCGGCCACCGTATCCAGCGGAGCCCCCATCAGATGGGAAAACCCCACTGCTACCGAACACACGATTACCCACCTGGGCTGTCTGGAAGATGGGAGCGTCTGCACATTTGACTCCGGGATCATCCTGCCGAACGGCAGCTTTACACTTCCAGGCTTGGCTCCCGGTCGCTACCCCTATCTCTGTCGAATCCACCCCATCATGCACGGAACCGTTACCGTCAGCGACTCCTTCGTGCCTTCGCAGCTCTAGCCTCCGGCTCTATCGACTTCAGCTCCTTGCGAGCATCCTTGCCTGTCGTGTAGGCTGCGAGCGCTTAACCAGATCACATCGATCATGAAACCAGCTGTCGCCGCCCACGAACCGCTCAACCTTGCCGGGGAAACACTCAATCGCCTGGCCTGGCACATCCCCGATCTTGTCACCTA
>DATNCR010000223.1:0-2334 GCA_035607135.1 Nitrospiraceae bacterium | reverse complement strand
GATAGAGTGTGGGACGGCTGATCCCAAGTTCCACCGCGGCTCGCGACACGTTCCCTTCAGCCCTTTCCATGGCGAGACGCACGAGATCCTTTTCCCGGCTGTCACGCGACGCTCTGATTGTGGACGTATCCACTCCGGCTGAAGAGGGGTCTTTCAATTCCAAATTCGTGGGGGTCACGTATTTTCCTTCGGCCATCACGACTGCACGCTTAATCCTGTTTTCCAATTCTCGAACATTTCCGGGCCAAGCGTGTGACGTCAAAGCTTCGGCCGCTTGAGGCGTAAAGCCCTTCACTAGTTTTTTTTCCCCTTCAGCAAACTTCGTCAAGAATACCCGCGCCAGCATCGAAATATCGGAACCCCGTTCTTTGAGGGCAGGGACTGCGATGGTGACGACGCAAAGCCTATAGTACAAATCTTCTCTGAACCGCCCCTCACTGATCGCCTTCGTCAGATCAACATTGGTCGCGGCTAGAATCCGCGCATCAACGTCAATCGTCTCTTTTGCGCCTAGACGTTGTAGCGTGTGATCTTGCAAGAACCGCAACAGCTTCACTTGCAATCCCAGTGGAATATCTCCAATTTCATCCAGGAAGAGTGTGCCACCCTGGGCGCCTTCAATACGCCCCTTTCGTTGCTGCGCGGCTCCGGTAAACGCCCCTTTCTCATATCCAAACAGCTCACTCTCCAGCAAAGTCTCCGGAATCGCGCCGCAGTTGATGGCCACAAACGGCTGATCCTTTCGCGCACTCTGCCTATGGATCGCACGTGCCACCAATTCCTTTCCCGTCCCGCTTTCACCGGTAATCAATACGGGCACGTCAGATGGCCCCACACGGTGAATCATGCGAAACACGTCCTGCATCGGTATGCTGTTTCCCACCAACCCTTCGAACTCATCAGGAGCGGTCTTTTGTTGTAACGCGCGATGTTCCTCCTCAAGATTGGAAAGATAGGCTGCGCGCTGGAGTACAACCTTCAAGACATCGAGCTGGACAGGTTTTTCGATAAAATCATAGGCACCGGTTTCAATCGCGGCGACGGCCTTGGCTCGATCGCTATTACCCGTAATCACAATCACCTTGGCCATCGAATTGAGACGGAGGATCTCCCGCAAGATTGCTAAGCCCTCAGAAGCCCCATCAATGTCAGGAGGTAACCCTAAGTCAAGCAGAACCAAACTCGGCATCGTTTCTCGGACACGCGCAAGTGCCGTCGAACGATCCGAGGCCTCCGACAACTGGTAATTCGATGCGAGGGCCCACTTCATTTGGTCCCGAATCTCGGCATCGTCGTCAACCAGCAGCAGAGCAGGTCGAGTATTCATGAGTTTTTCAGCCATACGATCTCGTGAATTGCGGTTCAGCTCAGAACGTGAAATGGAGTTCGTGCCTACATAGTAGCAGGTGGGCAATAAATGGGAAGCTCAATCCGAACCTGTGTCCCCTTCCCCTGCTCGCTTCGCAACTGAATCGTTCCCTGATGTGCCTCTACTATCTGCTTGCACTGATAGAGTCCAACACCAAGCCCGCCTGGTCTACTGGACTGCGACGGTCGAAACAACGACTCAAGCATGCTCGAGGGGATTCCGCTCCCCGTATCGTCAACCGTGACTATGACGGAACCATTCGATTGTTCAATCGCGATTGAGATGTCCCCCTTCTCTCCAATGGCTTGTTTGGCATTCAGCACCACATTCAGCAGTACTTGGTGAATTTGTTCCCGAACGGCCATAACCGGAGGGACAGGCACACCGCTGACGGATAGCCGCACGTTTCCCTCTGCTCTAATCGGTGCAACCGTTTCATCGATGAGATTCGCCATATCTATTGATTCCGGCAATGCCACAGGCACAGGCTTGAATGATTTCCGAGAGAGCTTGCTCATGAGAGCCGTCATCTTTTTGGCCGTGTCCGTCACTGTCCTCATGGCAGACTCCTGGAACGCGGGATCCTTGCTGTAGTTCTCGGCATTCTGAGCCACCAGGGACAGCCTCGCAGCGAGATTTTTCAGGTCATGTAGACAGAACACGGAAAACCGATGCAGTGCTTCCAACTCAGCCGACGCTTGCCGCTCTTCGGCCAATTTCGCATGGGAGAGGAGGGCGCCAACGTGATGGGATATTCCGCGGAGCAAGTCGCAATCGTCCACTCCATACGCTTCACCACGAAGTTGATTGCCCAACACCACGAACGCCGCGAGCCGTCCCTGCGCACGAATCGGGAAACAGAGTGCCGCTGCAGAGGCCACAAGGGAATCTTCTCCGAAGCCAGCACTCGCGACTTTTCCCGACCGGTTGTCTTCGACCAAGACCGGCTCATCCTCTTTCAAAAG
>DATNCR010000037.1:0-4778 GCA_035607135.1 Nitrospiraceae bacterium | reverse complement strand
AGGCGCGAATCCCGCCGATCGCGGCCTCACGCAGGTCCTGGCGATCATAGTGAAACGAGAGTCTGGCAAGGACTGAGATCGCCACGGCGTTACCACTGGGCGTCGCACCATCTGCGCCCTCACGGGCGCGGATGATCAACGCTTCATGCGTCTTTGCGGTGGTGTAGAATCCCCCCTGATCTTCATCCCGAAATGAGTCGACCATTCTCTCTCCGAATTCGAGCGCCGCCGTGAGATAGCGTTCCTGCCCACTGGCTTCATAGAGATCGATCAATCCTTCTGCCAGACAGGCATAGTCCTCCAGTACCCCGTCGAGATGGGCTCGGCCCTGTCGCGATGTGCGGAGCAGCGTTCCCTGCGAAGTCCGATGCACGGACAGGAGAAAATCCGCCGCTCTCATGGCCCCGTCGATATAACGGTTGCTCCCTAAGACCCGTCCTGCCTCGGCCATCGCCGAGATCATCATCCCGTTCCAAGCCGTAATGATCTTGTCATCGAGTCCGGGCGGGACTCGCTCTTGACGGGCGCGATAGAGGAGGGGGCGCACGCGGTGGATCGTCTCATACAGTTCATCGAGGATAAGGTTCAATTCCTTAGCTACGGCTTCGATAGGACGCAGCCGATTCGGAATACTCCGATGTTCCCAATTCCCAGATTCTGTAATATCGTAACAGGCACAGAATCGACGGGTATCTTCTGAATTCTGCAGCACGCTCTGAATCTCGGTCGGCGTCCAGACGAAAAACTTTCCTTCAACCCCTTCCGAGTCTGCATCCGTCGCCGAATAAAATCCTCCGGCAGGGTCGGTCATCTCCCGAAGGATATAGTCGAGCACTTCCGTCGTGACTTGGCGATAGGAAGTCTGCTTCGTCACTTGATAGGCTTCCAGGTAGGTTCGGGCCAGGAGCGCGTTGTCGTAGAGCATTTTTTCAAAGTGAGGAACCAGCCAACGTTCGTCGGTGGAGTACCGCGCGAACCCACCACCGATATGATCGTAGATCCCCCCGGCCGCCATCGCATCGAGCGTGCGTGTGACCATCTGCAGGATTTGGCTTTCTCCGGTTCGCCGGTAACAGCGGAGGAGTAATGAGAGCCCTGCCGCCGGTGGAAATTTCGGCGCGTTGCCGAATCCGCCGTGACGTTCATCGAAATCATCTCGAAATTGTGTCACGGCCTCATCAAGCGCGGAAACGCTGACTGAGACTGGAGATACTGCCTTGAGTTCATTCTTCAACCGTTCGGTCAACTGCTGCGCTTGACTCGCGAGACCTGCAGCATCCTGCTCCCAGGCTTTGGCGATCTTCTTGAGTAGGCTGGGGAACCCTGGACGGCCCCATCGATCGTCAGGAGGAAAATATGTTCCGGCAAAGAACGGTTTCTGATCCGGCGTCAGAAACACCGTCATCGGCCATCCACCCTGACCATGGTTGAGGGTCACCGTGGCCTGCATATAGATCTCGTCGAGATCAGGGCGTTCTTCTCGATCGACTTTAATACAGACAAAATGTCGATTCATGAGTGCGGCAATAGCTTCGTTCTCGAACGATTCTCGCTCCATGACGTGACACCAATGACATGCGGAGTACCCAACCGACAGCAGAATGGGGCGGTTATTCGCTTTCGATGCCTGCAAAGCCTCCGGTCCCCAGGGATACCAATCGACCGGGTTCAAGGCATGTTGGAGGAGATAGGGACTGGTTTCCTGGATGAGACGATTAGGCCTTGCTGATTCTGTCGGAGTTGTCATGGCGCCACGGTAGCATCGGGGCCGGCGAGGGGTCAATGAGGAGAAAGAAAAAGGGGCCTGCAATTATACAATCGCAGGCCCCCGCAGAATAGTTCAGTGAGGCTTGTCTAGTCAGACACATAACGAACGTCGTGCTTACTTGCCCTTCTCGTCCTTTTTCTTCTCGTCCTTCATGTCACCGTAGCCGCCCTTTTTCTCGTCCTTCTTGTCTTTCTTCTCGTCACCGTACACGAGCACGTAGCCGCCCTTCTTCTCATCCTTCTTCTCCTCCTTCCCTTCACCGGCGAAGGAAGGAGCGCTGAAGGTCACTGCTACTGCTAGTGCCATAATCGCCATCACGAAGCTCTTCATAATGTGTCACCCCCTTTGAATGTTAGTGTTAGGATACGGTATGTCCACTCAGGTAGGACATACAAAACGGTAGCCAAAAATAAACCCTGCTGTCAACCGCTCATTTCTCTCCTCTTCCTAATCTCTATGAAAACCATGACACACAAGCTCCCGCTCTTGGCAGTCTTGTGATAGTCTTAAATAAGGGATCAACGATGAATGATACGGGGCCCTACTCCAACTACCGCCTGACCGTTCGGCTTGAACTCGCCAACACTCCGGGCATGTTTGCAAAGGTAGCCGCAATCCTGGCTGAGGAAGGCGCCAACTTAGGCGCGGTGGATATCGCCTCTGCCACGGCCGACCGTATGGTGCCGGACGTGACCTTCGACGTCCAAAGCGAAGCGCATGGAGAGAAGGTCCTCGCTCGGATCGCCGCGCTGCCGGACGTGAAGGTACTCTCTGCCTCAGACCGGATTTTTCTTCTGCATCTCGGCGGAAAGATTCACGTCCAGAGCAAGTTTCCCATTACAACACGAAACCTATTGTCGATGATTTACACGCCCGGAGTCGGGCGCGTGTCGCAAGCCATTGCGAAGGACAAAACCAAAGCCTATGCCTTTACGAGCAAGGGCAACACGGTCGCAGTGGTGACCGACGGATCTGCGGTGCTGGGTCTTGGCAATCTCGGCCCTGAGGCTGCGTTACCCGTGATGGAAGGCAAGGCCATGCTATTCAAAGAGCTTGCGGAAATCGACGCATGGCCGATCTGCCTCAACACACAAGATCCTGAGGAGATTATTCGTACGGTTCAGGCCATCGCCCCTGGGTTCGGCGCTATCAATTTGGAGGATATTAGTTCGCCGCGGTGTTTCGAAATTGAACGCCGTTTAAAAAGTACTCTGGATATTCCGGTCATGCACGACGATCAGCATGGCACAGCCGTGGTCATCCTCGCGGCCTTGACCAATGCCCTCACCGTTACCGGAAAACGGATGGAGGACATCCACGTAGTCGTCAATGGTCTCGGCGCAGCTGGTACCGCCTGCTGCAGGATGCTGCTGGCTGCCGGCCTCTCACACCTGATCGGATGCGAGCCGAATGGTATCGTCTTGCGAGGGGACGGCGAACAGCTGCGGGCTTGCCGAACAGATCTCACTCCCTGTATGAGCAAAGATCGTCCCCAAGGCTCCCTCCGAGACGCCCTCAAGGGGGCCGACGTGTTCATCGGCTTGTCCGTCGGACATATTGTCACTGAGGAAGATTTGGATCTGATGGCTGCTGATCGTATCGTTTTTGCGATGGCCAATCCCGACCCCGAAGTTGCTCCTGAATTGGCTGCTTCGCACTGCCGGATTTTTGCGACCGGGCGCTCGGACTATCCGAATCAAATCAACAATGCGCTCGCGTTTCCCGGCCTCTTTCGTGGGGCATTGGACGTGCAAGCGCGCGACATCAACGAAGCGATGAAACTGGCTGCGGCAAAGGCCCTGGCTGAGACCATTCCTCCTGCGGCACTCAGCGAGGATTACATCATTCCAAGCGTGTTCGATAAGGAAGTCGTACCGCGTGTGGCCAAAGCCGTGGCAGCAGCCGCACGGGAAACGGGGGTGGCCCGACGCCGTACCAAGCTCGGCGACGACTTTGCGTCACGCTGACCATCAATTGGACCGTATCCAGCCTCTTTCACAGGCCTTCTGGCATACGGACAGGCTATGCTACAATACCTCCCTTTAGAGAGCGCCTGGTCGATATGCCATTTTCACAACGCAAATTCATCAAGTTTCAAAACGGAATGAGGCGACGCATCGATTTCCTGCGTCCGAAAGCCGAAGAGAGTCTGGAACTCGCGGTGGATTCGATGATGCAGGAGCGGGTCGACAGCTTCTTTCGTGTTGAAGAAGGGCTCGAGGAAGTCATTAAGTCACTGGCCCAGATCGAGGACGAACTTGGAGAAGTCCGTGATCTTTCTGGTGCGATGCGACTGGAATCCCGCCTCGAGTTTGTCGAAGACCGATGGGACGATTTCGACAGCGAGATTCGAGAGCGCCCTCGTCGCCGGCGCAGGAAAATCAGTCTAGCCGATATGTTAAAAGCCGCCGGTGGGGGAGGCGGTGACTTCTCCCAAGGATCGAGCGGTATCAATAACGCGATGGATGCGTATGCGGCGATGGGCGTAGAATTCGGCAGTTCGCTCGCCGATGTCACAGCGGCATTTCGTCAAAAAGCCAAGCAGCTCCATCCTGATTCGAATAACGGCGACCGCAGCGCAGAACCGGAATTGCGCCGCATGTTGGAGGCCTACCAGTTCCTGAAGGAATACTTGAGTCTGAGCAATGTCGAGCCTCCTCGGTCACCAGACGCCGCCTACCGTCCGACAGAATGAACCGCACATGACACCCAATCTACCATTGTCCTATGTGACTGACCAACGTGCGCTCGAATCGCTCTGCCTTACATTGCGAAAGAGTTCGCGGCTAGCGCTCGATACGGAATTCGTCGGGGAGGACACCTTTATTCCCCGACTCGAACTGATCCAAGTCTCCAACGCCACCACGGCTGCCGTCATCGACTTTCCGGCCGTGCAGGCCGGCGGATCGCTCGACGTGTTCTGGGAACTCATCGGTGATACCAAGATTGAAAAAATTGTTCACGCCGGCCGGCAAGACCTCGATCTGTTCGCCCTCCATGCAGGACAGAT
>DATNCR010000033.1:0-5671 GCA_035607135.1 Nitrospiraceae bacterium | reverse complement strand
GGTAATCGAACGTGAGCCTATGCTTGCCACAACCTCATTCCTAGACTTGGCTGGATCCTGCTCATGCCGTGGGAATTGCCAGCGAGTGCTCAAGATTGCGACAAGTAGGATCAGAAAGCTGAGAACGATCAGGGCTCGGACGGGTAACTTGGATGTCATCAGATCGAGAGCCTTTACAGGTTAGTTGTCCTGGATATTCTCCCTGAACCATAGCCAGGACATTCTCGGAAATCTATGATTTGTTAATAATCCGCGGTTGCTTGCAGCTTCCAGATTGTCCGTGGCAAGGAACAACAGAAGACCGTGCAGCATTTCTTCCCCTCCAAAGAATTACTCCCCCCGTATACGAGTCCCCTCCATCCTCGGTATAGGCAGAAGAGGCGATCCATTCTAGGCTGCGTCATGCATGCCGCTGAGGGGGAACAACCGCAGAAACCGGGTCAGGGCAAGACAGAGAATCGTCGACCCATGGTGCGACACTGCGGACAAGGCTGGTAATCATAGCTCTCGGTTGTTGCGGTGGGGATCCGCTCGGATCGAAACCGGCGAGTAAGCGACAGGATTCATAAGGGAAAGGCTAATAGAGGAAACACCTAATGACATGGCTCAATCAATTTTATGCTTCCCCGGTGGCCACGCCACTATCGCTCTTGATTCTGGCAGTGATTACTGTGCTGAGTTGGAAGAAAAGAGGGCATCAGGTCATCTTGGCGTTGACGCTGTTCCTTTATGCACGGTACTTGTTGTGGCGAGGCCTCTACACGCTAAACACCGACGATTGGGCGAGCCTCCTGGTGAGTTGGACGGTCTATACGGCAGAAGCCTACGCCTTTGTGCAGATCCTCTTGTTTGCCTACCACGCGTGGTCACCGCTCGAACGTCAACCGGTGCCACTCCGCCGCTACCCGAATGTCGATATTTTCGTCACGGTCGTCGATGAGCCTCTGTGCATTCTTCGCCGCACGCTGATTGGCTGTGTCAACCAAGAGTATCCCAAAGACTGCTATCGGGTGTACGTGCTGGACGATGGCCAGCGAGATGAGATTAAGACCTTAGCCGCGTCGTTGAACTGTGGATACATCCGCCGGGCGGATCGACAACACGCGAAAGCTGGAAATCTGAATCATGCCTTACAGGAAACATCAGGAGAATTCATTGCGATCTTTGACGTCGATCATGTTGCCACCAGCAGTTTCTTGAAAGACACGTTGGGTTTTTTCCAAGATGAGCAAGTTGCATTTGTCCAAACACCGCATCATTTCTACAACCCAGACGTGTTTCAGAGAAATCTGCAACTTGAGGGATCGCTCAAGAACGAGCAAGCGCTGTTCTATCGTGTGCTTCAAGCTGGTCGTGATCGCCACAATAGTGCCTTTTTTGCCGGAAGTTGTGGGTTGTTCCGCCGCCGAGTGTTGCTGGAAATCGGTGGGTTTCGCACCGAAACTGTGACCGAAGACATTCACACGAGCATGATAATTCATGCCAAGGGCTATCGCTCATGCTATCTCAACAAGGTGCTGGCAGTCGGACTCATGCCGGAATCATTCGAGAGGTCCATCAAGCAGCGGGTACGGTGGGCGATGGGCCACGTACAGATTCTCTTTCAGACGAATCCCTTCACCATGCGTGGCCTCACCCTCCCGCAGCGGATCGGTTACTTCGCGTCCATTTTTTACTTCCTGCACGGAGTGCCTCGGATCATCTGCCTCGTCGCTCCATTGTGTGCCCTGCTGTTCGGCGTTATCCCCGTCACGGCTGATGTCCCGTCGCTCGTCAATTTCTTCGGATCCTATTACCTGGCGACGCTCGTGATGCTCAGAACCGTCAGCCGGGGCACGCGAAATGCGTTCTGGTCGGACATTTATGAGACGGCAGGCAGCATTGCACTAAGTTGGGCCACGCTCAAAACCGCGATAAGACCCTGGAAGAAACGTCCCTTCGTCATCACCTCTAAAGGAGTGGCTCAAGAACGGCGCGGGTTATCACGTTTCTCCCACATCTTGCCCCACCTGATCATCATGGGGCTGCTCATTGTGGGATTGGTGACGGGGATACGACTTTGGATTGCGCAGATCTCCCTGCCAGGACTAGAGGTCAGTCTTTTCTGGGGGTCGATCAATCTCATCCTGGTCGGTGTGGCAATTCTCGCTGCCGCAGAGCTACCAGAGTGGCGAAGAAGATTTCGCATCAGGCATCGTCTGTCTTGTCAATTGTTGAGGGGAGAGGAACGGCTCAACGGCGTCGTGAAAGATATCAATGAGACTGGCGCACTCATTCGAGTGAACAAGCGATTCTTGAAAGGAGACGGACAAATACTATGCAGCGTCAAGAACCGCGTGGGCGATCGGCTTACCGTCAAAGGCCGAATCTGTCGTCAGGAGGAGGTTTCATCCAATGCGGTCGAGATCGGGCTGAAATTTATCGATGTGGACGAGAAGACGGCCGATTCGTTGATCGTTGCCGCGTTTTCCGACTCTCGTGCCTGGAATCAGCCCGAAATCGAACCGGGAATATTTCGCAGCTTGTGGTCTCTCTTGCGTGTATTCAGAAAAATCGTTACGAGATCGAGAACATCAAATCGGATCGACCAGCGCCTCCCCTATCGGCAGCAGTGTCTCCTGGTATTGCCAGACCGTACTCTGGAAGGCACAGTTGTGGAGATTTCAGCGACCGGTCTCTCGGTGAACATTCCTGGAACGATTGATCTTGTCGGCGAGAATGGTACCATTCATGTGGCAGCCTTTTCATTGAAGGTCCACCGGAGATGGACAATGCAGTGTGAAGGATCTGTGCTGGTTGGTTTTACAATCGATCAGGTGGGCACGGGAGCAGACCAATGGCGAGAACTCACTTCTCTTGCGGCGTAGTGTTGTGTATGGCCCTGTTGGGGCCTGGCGTCGTGGCAGCCGGGGACGTCTTTACCGGTTATCAAATTGATAACCAGAGTCAGTACTATACATATTTGGGTGTCCGCACGCGGATCACATCCGGAGAATCGAACCTCCAACCGTTTATTCAAGTCCTGGGAGCCGGGCTCGGCTACACCTTCAAAGACAATGGAGTCAAGCGCGATGCCGAAGTCCAGTTTGCAACCCCCTCCTTAGGGCTCAAGTACATTCAAGGCTCCTGGAACTTCATTGGATTCGCTGGTCCGCAGTTTCGATGGAAACAACAGGACCGTGCAACCGGTGGCAGGACAGACGAGAATGATGTCGGCGTATATGTCCAGGGAGAGGCCTTCTACTGGCATGAGCAGGGAACGTTTCATGCCATTGCCTCCTACGCGGATTTAGACAACTTGTTTTGGAGCCGTCTCAGAGCCACCAGGTTGGCGTACAAGAGCGAACAGGGTTGCTGTTCCACCTACCTTGGGTGGGACCTTGCCGGCATGGGGAACAGAGATTTCTATGCGGTACAAACCGGTCCGGTGGCGCAGGTGCCGATAGACCGCTTCTACCTGACACTCAAAGGCGGCTATCAATACACGAAAATATTTCAGAATGGGGTGTATGGGGGCGTGGAATTATATTTTCCGTTCTAGCCAGCTGTTCAAAAACCATGGTCGATCCCAGGGGCCCATCGTCACAAGGCTGGACTGCGCAAAAATGTACCAGCTCCGTGTGCATGAGTGTCCTTATGGCGATCCGCTTGCCAACTCCTTCATGTCAGATGGATCTCACCTTACGGGGGGTATTGCCTACTAGTGGGGAATTGGTTCTGCGGCCATACTGCCCTATCCTGACATTCGTTGATCGCATGCGTTCCTCGTGCCGCAGCATCACGGTATGCATGTGATCGAAATAGTCGGTAATTTGGTAATGCATGATGGTAGGAGGTCGTCACATGGCCAGCTGGGACGGAGAGTTGATCGGTACAAGCAAATGCTTTCTCCAGGTGACGGGGATGATCCCGCTGTTGAGCAAGTCCAAATCCACGGTGTTGATATCCGGAGAGACAGGAACGGGCAAAGAACTCTTCGCTCGGGCCATTCACTATTCCGGCGAGCGTCAAGGAAAGCCCTTTGTCCCGGTGAACTGTGCGGCGTTACCGGACCTCTTGATTGAAAATGAGCTGTTTGGCCACAGCAAGGGAGCCTTCACAGGTGCGCTCATTGAGAAGCCAGGCCTCTTCCATGAAGCCGACGGTGGCACCTTGTTTCTCGACGAGATCAATTCGCTCAGCATGGCGGTGCAGAGCAAGTTGTTACGCGTCATTCAAGATCAAGAGTTTAGGCCGTTGGGCTCAACAAAAAGCCGAAGAGTCGATGTGAAGATCCTTGCTGCAACTAATACGGACTTGCGCTACTTGGTCGAAACTCGCCAATTTCGGGAGGATCTCTTTCATCGCCTGAATATATTGTCCGCAGTCCTGCCACCGTTGCGCGATCGGAAGGAAGATATTCTTCTGCTGGCGCGACATTTTCTGAAGGTCTACGCGAAAGAATTCGGCAGGGGGGCGATGACGCTCGGACACTCAGCCAAGGCCAAGCTGATGGGTTATACCTGGTCCGGGAATGTGAGAGAATTGCAGGGTGTCGTACATCGTGCCGTGGCGATGGCATCGGGAGAGTTGCTCGAGGCCCAGGATCTTGATGTGCAAGAGAATGAATGTCATGAGTCTACCGGACCCACGATGACATTGTTGTCTCGAGGGCTGATGCCTGGAGATGGCAGTTTTCAAGAGATGAAAGAGAAAGTTATAGACGAGTTCGAGATGGCGTTTCTAAGTCACTTACTCTCGACTCATCACGGCAACATTTCTCGAGCTGCCCGGGCCGCAAAGAAAGAGCGACGGGCGTTCCAACGTCTCTTGCAGAAGCATGGACTGGATCGGCGAGTGTTTTCTGCGGCCTAGGAGCAAGCAGCATTCCTGAGGAGCGTCAGCCGCAGCAGAAGAAAGCATGAACGTCCGTGGTTAATGTTTGCGCGTATTTGCGCGCGAGACAGATCCGGCATTGAAGTTGCTATTTCCTGACGGCATGAACAGGCCGAAGTTCTCTGAAGATAACAATGTCGTTGCTCGGCTGATTCTTGGTTACCTCTGTTCCCACCCGGATGCGAAGGATACGGCAGAGGGCATTGGAAGATGGTGGCTGCGTGGCAAGGGGATCGATGCCGATACGGACGTGGTTCGTGGCTCCCTTGTCTATCTGGTGAAGTGTGGATGGCTGACGGCAGCGGGAGGCTCTGCAGGCATCACCCTATATGGGTTGAACAAGAATCGCCAGTACGACTTGGGGCAGTTTCTCCAGAACCATTCGAGTTTTCACTAGCAGGATGCGGGAAAAGTCCGCCCTCCTCGTTTGTGGTTTGTCTGGTTAATCCGGCATCTCTGTTTTATCTGGTCAGTCTATTCAACCAAACAAACGAGATAAACCAGAGCAGCCATCCGGTTCTCACACTTCACGGATGTCGAGAACGCTGCTGGCTGACGTTTTCCGCATCCTGCTAAACATCACGGACATGCGACGCGATCGGTCGAGCCGGAGGCCGAGGTCCCATTCGCCGTGGTTCCAAGTGTCTGGTGCGCTTGGCGAAGATTTTTCACGGCCTTTTCATAGAATTGAGGATTCAGCTCGATGGCCCTCTCGAAGCAAGTGACTGCCTGCTTGGGATTCCCCATGTTGAGTAACACGACCCCAAGATTGTTGTAGGCACGAGGTTCATCCGTT
>DATNCR010000020.1:0-4093 GCA_035607135.1 Nitrospiraceae bacterium | reverse complement strand
CCCCAGATCTTTCACGCCGTCGATCTGCCGCATGACCCGCTCGATCTCGGTCGCCAGCGACTCCATGGTTTTCAAATCTGGCCCGAACACTTTGATGGAGTTCTCGCCCTTCACCCCCGACATGGCTTCTTCCACATTGTCCTGAATCACCTGTGAAAAGTTAAAGATGACACCGGGAATGTTTTTCAGCCGCCCTTCGATTTCTCCGATCAGCATGTCTTTATTCAATTTGGGCCGCCATTCCTTTTCCGGTTTGAGATTGGCCAGGAACTCGGCATTGGAAAAACTCGCCGGATCGGTGCCGTCATCCGGACGGCCCAGCTGCGACACGACAGTCGTGACTTCGGGCGATTCGCGGAACAATCGGCGGATCTCGTTCGTCAACCGCGCGGCCTGGTCGAAAGAGATATCGACAGGCATCGTGGCGCGAACCCAAAGATTCCCCTCTTCCAATGCCGGCATGAACTCCCCTCCAATCGAACGCAGCATTCCGAAGGTCATCAGCAGAAGCCCGACGCAGGCGCCAATAACCACAATGCGATGTTCTAACGCCCACTCCAGCATGCGGGTGTAGAGACCGCGGACGGCTCGCACGACCACCGTATCCTCCTCACGAATCGCGCCTCTGAGCAGGAAGGAGCACAACACGGGAGCCAACGTAAAGGCCATCAAGAGCGCGCCCACTAAGGCGAATCCATACGTGATGGACATGGGTGCGAAGATTTTCCCCGGGACTCCTGTCATCGTAAACAGCGGAATGAACGCCACCACGATAATCGCCGTAGAATAGGAGATTGGCCGTCCCACTTGCCGGGCGGCCCGCACGATCCGCTGCTCGACCGTCAGTCCATGTGTCATGCCGTGTGACAGATGGAAAAAAATACTTTCCACCATGATCAGTGTGGCATCGACGATAATGCCGAAATCGATGGATCCTAACGATATCAAATTCGCCGATTCCCCAATGAGGACCATCATCGAAAAGGTAAAGAGCAACGAAAGCGGAATGGTCAAGGCCACAATCAGGGCCGCGCGCAAATGACCCAAGAATATGAATAAGATGATAAAGACCAGGACTACGCCGCTGATCAGAATATCCGTGACAGTCTCCACCGTCGTATGGATCAAGGCCGTACGGTCATAAAAGGTTTTGACCTTGACGCCAGCCGGCAGCTTCCACGTATTGAGGTCCTCAACTTTTTCTCGAACTTTCTCCAGGACCTTGAGCGCCTGGGCCCCCCGCTGAAGGAGAACGACGCCTTCCACGACATCGTCGCGATCATCGATACCGACCCTCCCCAAGCGAACTCGGGACCCCACAGCGACATTCCCTAGGTTTCTGATGAATATCGGCGTCCCGTTTTTCTCTGCCACCATCACGTTTTCGATATCGGCGATCCCGTTGATGAGGCCCAGCCCACGAATGTTGTAGCTCTGCGGGCCAATGGTCAGATAGCTGCCTCCGACATTAGCATTGCTATTGGCCAAGGCGGACATGACCTGCGACAGATTGACGCCATAGCTGATCAATCGCCCTGGATCGATATCGACATGATACTCTTTGGTCGTCCCCCCGAACGCGGTCACGTCGATCACGCCGGGGATGCGCCGGAATTCCCGGCGCACCTGCCAGTCTTGAATAGTTTTCAAGTCCGTGAGCGTGGTCCCGCCGGTCCCCGTGAGTTCATACCGATAGATTTCGGCAATCGCCCACCAGGGAGACAGCGACGGCGTCGTCCCGGGAGGCAATTGCACCGAGGTCAGGCGATTCAGCACTTCCTGACGGTCGCGAAATATCTCAGTGCCAAAATCAAAATAGATCTTGATGTCGCTCAACCCAAAGATCGAAAGCGATCGAACGTCCGTGAGCCCCGGCATGCCATTGAGTGCGACTTCGATGGGAATCGTGATCTGGCGCTCGACTTCTTCAGCCGACCACCCGGGCTGTTGGGTCACCAGTTCGACCATCGGAGCCGAGGGATCGGGATAGGCAATGACGTCAAGGGTATGAAAGGAATAGAGGCCGCCGAAAAAGAGAAAAAATCCCAGGATACAGACCATGACCCGTTGCAGCAGAGAGAGTTCAACGATTCTGGCTATCATGGGGTGTGATTAGAATCCAATTCGAACGAGGAGACACGTCCAGTGGAGCACGATCATTTCACTGTGCCAGATGAGGGAGGGCAGATTCTCGAATTGGCCGATTGACAGGTGGCTTCCTGCCCCTTAATCAGCACCGCGCCTTTCGTCACGATGCGTTGACCCGACGCCAGGCCTTCCAAGACACGTACCTGATCAGGTGAGATCGTGCTGGCTTTGATGGCTCGTTTCACATAGTGGTCGGTGCCTTCTACGACGTACACAAACTCTTTGCCATCCTCTTCCAATACCGCTTCGCGGGGAATCGTCAGAAGCAGCGTGGACTCTCCGACTTCAATATGGAGGCGAGCGAACATTTCCGGCTTCAGCCGATGATCCTTATTCTTCACCACCGCATGCAGCTTAATGGTTCTTGATGTGGGGTCTACCACATCGCCGATGGTGGTCACGGTGGCGGGGAAACTCACGTCGGAATACGCTTCCACGTTGACCTTCGCTTGTTGTCCCTCTTTCACCAAGGCAAGATAGGCAAGATCCCGTTCATAGACATCGGCCACTACTTGTAATAAATCGAGGTCGGCGACCGTAAATAGTATCTGGCCTGAGTCTCCCCCAATCGACTGTCCGGGCGTCACGTTCCGCTCCACGACAATCCCGGTTAACGGGCTTTTCATCTCGAATCGCGACGTGACTTTTTGTCGTTCCAGTGGTTTCTCCAATTCCTGGGCAGGAACCCGCAACGACAACAACCGTTCCTTCGCGCGGCGGAATTCAGCGCGCGCCTTGATCAATTCATTTTCCGCCTGCTTGAGGTCCTTCAACGCCAGTGCTCTATTCTCATACAGGTCCTTGGCCAACTCGTGAGCACGTGTCGCGAACTGAAGATCCGAGTCTTCCTTGGCATATTCCGAATAGGCCTGGGCAATTTCTTGGCTATCCAACACCAACAGCACACTCCCGGCTTCCACATGCTCGCCCAAATGCGCCCGCACCTCAAGGACTCGTCCTTGGAGTGGGGAGGAAATCCTGGAGTAGTGATCCTCCGCGTAGGCGACCCTCCCGACCAATGTGAGATCATGGGCCCCCGACCCGAGTTCGACGAGCGCCGTTTCCACCCGCGGATGCGATTCCACGGTCAATCCGGCTTTCGGAGGTGTCGTCGCGGCAGCATTGGAGACCGCCGGCTCTTCCCCTCTCCCACAGGCAGAGAGCAGGAGACAGGCGAGGACGACCGTCGAAGCCGTTCGCGCGAATAGGAGTCTGCGAGATTCGTTCATACGCTCGGCCTTCGCCGCACGCGTGACCCGGCTCGTCACAATAGAATCTCCTGCCCTACGGCACTTTCTAATTGGAAGAGGTGATGCTGATAATTAAATAAGGCTTCGATATAGTTTTGTTGAATCGTTCGCGAGGTGCGAGCGGCATCGAGCAAATCGAGAATCGTCGCACCGCCCCGTTCATAAGCCCGTTCGACAATGGTAAACGTTGACCGAGCGTCTTCCAGTACCTCCCCGAAATAGGCTTCGACCAATCGTCGGTTCTGCAGAAGGTTCCGGTAGGCAACCTCCACCTCATTTTCAACAAGATTGACGGTCTTGTCCAAGTCGGCTTGCGCCGACTGGAGAGAAACCTCCGCTTGATGAATCCCTCCTTGATTCCGGTTAAACAGGGGCAACGGAATACCGGCGTTGAGCGCAAATTGACCAGGATTGTCAGGCCCCCGTGGTCCCTGAATCGCGTAGCCGGCTCCGATCGTCACATCAGGAATCCGATAGGCCATGGCCAGTTTCAGTTCTGATTCCCGCTGAGACAGGGTATGGCGTTTGGCGCGGATGTCCGGACGCATCGCCAGTGCGGCCGTCTGCAACTTTTCGATATCGGGATCGACACGGCGGAAACCTAACTCCGTGGTCAATTCCAGCGCCGTCGCCGGAGATAACCGCAGCAACTGACGAAGATCGCCTCTCGCCGATTCTGCCTCCTGCAGTGCCTG
>DATNCR010000350.1:0-7341 GCA_035607135.1 Nitrospiraceae bacterium | reverse complement strand
CGCATGCCTTCGCATGTCTTGAGGAGAATGCTACGTACCATTGTGCAGGCCGTCAAGCTATTGAGCCAAAACCAGAAATGTAGGCCTACCGCCTAAGAAATGGCCCCGGTGAACGCACTGCCACGGCGGGCCCGGCACACGACAGAATGAAGATAACCGCAGGAGACCGCGCATATCCCGGAGCTGACAGAAAAGGACCGGAGCCTGATAGCCAAATGCGCTGCCCAAGCAAGATAGCACCTAGTCATGACTGACAATCAGCCGACTTGGCGAGGCATCATGACGGTGGTGGTCAGTCAAATTCCTCAATATTCTTGCGAGCCGAAATATCTCATGGCACATCTAGACCATGGCCATAATCCGTCAGAGGGTCTGGAGCTTCCTTGGAGTCGCTTGGCTTGGGGTCTTCACCTTCATCAGCTGCGACACACGACCTGCCGCCCATATCGAACGTACACCCGAACTGGTTGTCCCTCACTCACGTCTCGTGCAGTCCCTCCAAAAACAAATCAGAGAGAAGGATAAGTATATTGCGGAGCTCGAGTCCCGATTGGACGCCTTAAAGATAATCGATCAGGATATCGAGAAACGGAGAAACCTCAGCCGGCCACCTGCGACGTTGACACCTGCTGACTGACCAACTTCGCGAGTTTATCCCTTGCAGGCTCTTCACGTCTGCTTCACTGTGAGGTCGCTCTCTGACACAGAGTGCCCTGGCGCGTGTGAAAGACGTTTAGCTGTGCGTGAGGTATTCCGAACCAAGTGTGTGATATTCACTGTCTGAGCCGAATCATACTCAATGAGCTTGTATTTCTTCTTCTCTCGTAGGACCGGCCCTCTCGTCGCCGTTGTTCGTCAAAACGGGTGCGGAAGACTTCCCCACTTATCGGGCCTCGCTCCGTCAGAAAATAGAGGACCTCTCGCTGAAGGGCCTGCCAGGTATTCCCCTTGGCCACGCCTCGGTGAGCGGCTACCTCATCCGCCTCCATCTGCGCCAGCTATAGGGCCAATGTCCATGGATCCTTCCCTGTAGCGATAAAGTGATTTAGGCGTGTGCGATGCTTCTCATCCACTTCAATAAACTCGACCCCAAACTGGAAACCCAGGGCCCACTGGACGATCGCCACCGACACACACATGGACAGATCAGTATTAGGCAGAAAGAGGCGCATCTGTAGATAATCTCCTGCTTTGATGAGTATGGGGGCTTCCACTAAACAGCCACTCTTGGATACGTTGAGGACTCGTCCCTCGCCGGTCTGGACGCCGGTTGCCACGATGATCGAACACTGAAGCGCAATCCGCTCACTCGACCGACATTCTACGGGGTTCACCTGGGTAGCCATCGTATAACCTCCCATCTATAACCGCACTGCGAGTAGCCGCAACTGGGTTCTGCAAAATTCTATGGGGTCGCCGAGGCGGCGACGAGGACCACGGCCCAACCAACCGGAACGAACACCATGAATCCCATGAAGGCCAGCACAGAGCCTGCTCCGACAAGCGCGCGCAGAGTAGCCATGATGACACCTCCTTGCCATTCAGCCTGTGAATGTCCGCTCGATAAGAAGGGTATCGGCAGGGGGTGAATGGCGAAAGACTCGAAGGAACTAATTCGAAGGGGGGGAACGGAGCCATTCTGCAAGGACCGCAGTTTCCCATCTCAGCGTGCGTATGTACTGGTTAACACTCGGGCTGAGGGAATACGTCGCTGACCGTGGAGGCTCTCATAGCCCAACTGAGGGGCTGAGCGACCATTACTCGGGGACGATGATTCGCCTTCGAGGTTGCGAACGACGGCGCAAGGACTTCCGGTTAGGCCTAGTCGGTCGTTGGTCCACCCTCCTGCAGACCGCTGATGATCTGCCCCAAACGTTGGCGCTCCGTCTCCGGGATCCGAACGAAAGCCAGCCCGAATGTCTGGCCGCTCACCCACTGCACGCTGGCCGTGTCAATCTTGAGCGGCCATTCGATGTCAGGCTCATGTAAGATCCGCAGCTCCAATGACATCCCCGGCTCCACAGTGACCAAGCTTTCCATACGGCATCCTCCCATCGACACTTCGAGCATTCTGCCGATCCCTTTCATCTGGGTGGAATCCAAGAACAGGGTCTGGAATTGCACACGAAGGCGCGGTGTCACCCGGCGATCCGTCCTCTTCAGATCCGCAACGGACCGGCCTTCCAACTTTCCATCAATGAGGCGCTGGCCAAAGATAATTCCGTGGAGATCGGCCTCCTGTTCCGTCCGATACAGGACATCGGCTGAAAATTCTCCCGTTTGGACACCCCGAAGATCGTCCACGGCGATGAAGACGCGAAACCGCCATTTCTTCCAGTTTGTGTCGTATTCCGGGCTCGACTGAATAGTGTATCCCTGATATTCCACGGTCTTTCCCATCGACGGCATCCTTCCTTTTTGATCGTATTGGCATAGCTGGCGGTCAATGCGTTCCGGTTTGGCCGGTGGCAAGGCACTGCCAGCGCCTCCTAGAAGCTATTGGCGAACAAAAGTATTCTCACGGCTGATCCCTCGTGGAAATCAGCGCACCGATCGTGTGCAGCGATTCGCTGGAAGAAGGATCAGATGCGGAGCACGGAAGTTTGGAGTAGGAGATCCTTAGGAGGACCGACGATGAACTGAGCGGACAAGCGATTGCTGTGTGAGGCTAGATTGATACGAAGTACTAACGAGGCGGTGTCTTCTAGACAGAGGGCCTGATAGTCGCTGCTGACAGAAGGATTATCGGCGGACAGCATACCGAGTGTCTTAAATGCATCGCAGTGTTGAGACATCGGTTGTTCATCTGGAGTCGAACAACCATCACTCATTGCACCGGACATGCTGCCGGTCAGCGGTAGAAGGCAGGCATAAGCATTGAAGCTCAACGCGAGAAAGAGCACGATGAGTGTGCAGGTCAGAGCCGAATGGGAACGATGGGAATAGATTTGCATTTGAGGAAATTACACGTTCTAACCTTGCCAGTGAATGAGGGTCTTCCGATCGTACTGAGCCAGTTCATCAGAGTGTTGCCGTTGACGGTGGAGGGACTTGCAGGGATACTACGCGACTAAGGGATGCTACGCGACTAGGTGCTCTTGTGCCACAGATTTACCGCAGAAAATGTAGACAAAGTTGCCCGTCACATAACCCTGTTCATTGCATTCCAACTCCAGACCCAAGTGCGTACATCGTCTTCGATATCCTCGTTGTTTCCATTCCGCTTGTCGCGGAGCCGCCTGATTCGTTGTCATCATGATGTGCTCCTCATGATCTGGCCTGAGTTATCGAACAGCTGGTCACCGGTACGTCTGGATGCACCGCGGGCATCCGCTACTTTCCGGCTTGGACGGAAAGTTCCCACCGGTAGCCATCAAGATCGTGGAACCATAAGCCCATGTGAGGTGAACCGGGTGACTCCGGACCGATTTCATCGCCAGGATCTTCCATCTTGACCTTGTGCTTCTTCAGGTGATCGAGCGCCTTCCGCAATGCGATCATGGTCGGCAGATGAAACGACATGTGGTCAAGAGTTGTCGGTGACGGTTTACCTTTCGACAAGACGATTGTCATGTTGTCGTTGCCAACTGCAACCCCCCCTTCGAACTCAAACTCCTTGCGCAATCCCAGCACACGCACAAACCATTTCGCGCTACGCTGCGGATCACGGACAGCTAGTCCAAAGTGACCGACAGTGCCAATTGTGAACGGTACCTTCATGGCTGAATTTCCCCTATGCTATTTACTATGACGCTAATGCCCTGAAGTTCCGTCTTTGGCCTGCACAATATCGGAACCGCCCAAAATAATAATATTGGAGGACTGACTCTCGACAGCGAAACCGAGGCCTGCTGCCCCCTTTCATCCGACGTCTTCCTTGCGCCGTCTCCTCAGCCCACAGCGACAAGCTGTGGAAATCTAGGACCCATGCCATTGGCATAATACCAATACTACGATTCTACGATTCTCCGATTCATTCCTCTAACCTCCTTGAAAACGACATGCAGAACTCCTCGATCGCTACAGGAACAGGAATCTGGATTATTATTCTCCACCTCTTTGTACGTAGTTCCTGACGAATTCTTCTGCATTCGTTTCCAGCACTTCGTCAATGTTTTCAGTCAATTTATCGATATTTTCTTTCATCCTCCTACCAGCCTCAACAATTGTTTGGCTAGGCTGAGCTTCTTCCTTCCCCTGAGGCTCGTGTCGATGTATCTGTTTCGCTTTTTGTAGTTTCATCAACCACCTCCCCTGTTTGGATGACTAGCCCGCGTTGCTCGTCTCCATCCTGCAAGTGAGCGCGATCATTTGAATACTCGGATTTACCCTGGTACGGCGTGTTCATGACTGCCTCATGGCGTTCATCGTAGACCCGATCCGCTTTGATTTCGATCCACAATCCGCGAGGCTTCGCTTGGCACGTATACACGTCCCTGTGTAATCGTCGTACGAGGTGAAAAGTGGGCTTATGCATTTCAACCCGAGTCATCATCGGCCTCGGAATCGCGGAGGGACAGAAGACGACGGTGGAGGTGAAGGAGCCGGCGATGAAAACCCGCCACCATAATAATAGGGATAAAAACCCCCATAGCCATAAGGCCCATAAAACGGGCTGCCGTAATAGCCCCAGAGATCATAGCCGTATGGTCCGTAGCGATACGGCCAATAATCAGCGTAGCCGTACCCGCCACGATATCCAGCTGTCCGCTCCCGGCTTTGCAATTCTTTCCAATTGATTACCTGTTTGATCTCCAGCACCGGGTATTGATATTCGCCCTCGTCTAATGGCTTGGTGACGGCTCCTTTGACTTCGCCGACGACCGTTAGAGGAGAACCTGGCTCGATGATTGCTGGGTCGAGAAACTCTCCCGATCGGACGGCGATGAAACGCCCTTCCGATTGAGTCCGTTGTTCGGAAGGCATCCTTGCCACCATCGGAAGTTGCAGGATTTCAATTTCCGTCCGATCCTTCACGCGGTACGACTTTATCGCGTTCCCACCAAACAGCACGGTGCGGCCGATGTAATTGTCGGGAGATGATCGAAGATCCGCAAAGGAAATCGACTGGTCAACCTGCGCCAGTAGTTCCGCGGGAACGATTTTATCAAGCACATCCTGTCCCGTTTGATGCGCCGATCTGGCGCAGCCGACCAACAGGACGACAGCCGTTAGAAAGGAAAGCGCAACAACGGACCGGATGATCTGCACCTCATGCATATAGATCGCTGTGGAATAGTGATGAATATCTACTAACCATATACGGGAGATGGGTTCATCCCCCACTTGTTGCTGGCGGCTCGAAGTGAATCATTTCATGCGTAGGGTTTCACTCAAGCGGGTTAAAAGCCTGTACCGATGCCGACGCCGCCGAAACTTCCGGTTCGACCGCCGCTTCCAACACCGAAGCCCACCCCGGTGGAAATGCCAAACCGCGAAGAGGAGTATCGGCGGCGCTCGTATGTGTCAGGCGCCCAGGCATGAAGATGCCGCACCTCAATGGTGGGATACCGGTAATCTGACTCGTCCAACCGTTGCACTACATCGCCGGTCACGTACCCGATCACGGTCACCCGTGTACCGGCCGGAAGGGCGGCGGGATCGATCACATTTCGGTTTATCGCCAGAAATCTACCCTGGGATTCGCTTCGGGGTTCCGCCGGAGGATCATCTTTCGATACCGGCAATTGTAAGATCTCCAATTGCGTACCGTCCAACGTTCGCTTTGCCGAAAGGATTTCCCCACCGAGCAGAACTGTCCGCCCGGAATAGTTGCTTGAAGCAGCCAGAAGCTTCGGAAAGGAGATGGATGTATCGATCTGAGATTCGAGCTCCTCTGGAATGACCGCCGGGCCGGACGAACAACCACTCAGTCCAACCAGCACCGTTGCGATTGCACAAGGGAATACTACCCATCTCATGGATCTACTCTATTTTAAAAATGATACGACAGTCCCACAACGAGATGCTGCGCACGATAATCTCCGCTGAATCCACCGCCAGGGGGAAATGCTCGGTCGAAGACTAATGTCCCTTGCGTGTACTTATACTCGGTAAACACCGCCACATACGGCATGACGAACGCTCGTATCCCTGTCAATAACTGAAAGGCCGGCCCTATGTCGCTATCGCTGACGTTCCCATTGCCAGAAGATTCGTCGATACGAGCGATCAACGCCCCTCCCCCGACGCCGACATATGGCTGGAACGTCTGGCCGGGATAGCGAAGCAGCAAGTTGAATCCGACATTCGTCACTCTCATGTGGATGCCGGGCACGTCGTCAAGTTGTTTAATGTGCGGCGTACTATTGAACGCATCCAATTCGATACCAAATGACCCGTTGTGGGGGAAATAACCCAGTTTCCCTCCATAGACGACCGCATTCTTCAAATCGAAGTCGGGCGCGACAGAGGATTGCAAAGTGCCCGTTCCGTGAATGTTTGTTAATCGATCGGCAAAATTGGCGCCGACTTGTCCCGCCACATACCACTCAGCCGCTGAACGCTCGGTGCACACGATACCAACTAGGACCGGGACAAGGATCCATATCCACCATCGTCCGGTGTGTGCCATCGTCGCTCCTGAGCCAGCCCAGGCAAGTCCAAGTAATGGGCGTAGGTTAATTGCCTGCCCTAGGGAGGATCCTACCTGACGACCTCATGTGGCGAGACTGGGGGTAAGCCTAGTGCGGAGAGGATTAGGCCTGCTCCAAATGCTGCTGCGCTAGGTGAGGGGTATCATCGCTCAGTGAAACCCGTGGGGCGGTTGGTTGGGAGAATTCCACCCTTGAACAGCATTCTTGCCCATTGTCTGTGTGTCAGTATCTTTCTCTGGCCGGTTAAGTACCGGGCCTGGGAGTCCGTGATACTGAAGCGTCGAATGTTTTCGATGGAGTCTTCCTCTGTGTCAATTGATTTCTCGACTCCGCAACATCTGCCACCATAGCTTATGCGCAATGATGCAATCATTCTTGTTATACGCGAGCGCTTCCTTTCGGTGCCCATGATGCCAGTAGTTCGCAAATCTCCTCCCTAGAGTGCCTTTTGCAGCTCTCTTAAGATTCATTCGCACTAGGTGTCTTAGACTCAGGTCACCTCTACCACCTTTTTTGCGACAGGCGAACCAGAGTGTGTCCACAGATTTCTCGATGATTCCATCCAGGTCTAGTTCTGGGGGGACAAGTATCCCCTGTGTCTGCAGATACTAAATGGTTGTAGATGTTCTCTCGTCTGCATTGTTTCTTCAAGACTTTGTAATCGAATTCAAAGATGTTGTGTCCAACAATGATGCTTTGAATGCTTTCAGAAACAGGATTAGAGAGGAGAAGTCTTGCACAAGAA
>DATNCR010000347.1:0-4319 GCA_035607135.1 Nitrospiraceae bacterium | reverse complement strand
TCGGCACATATCTTGATGGACACCTCGTCCTCAAGAGCCACGGTCTGCATGATTGACCAGAGATTGTGGAATCCGTCGGGGCGGCGGTCGAGGATGCGCAGAATCACGTTGATTTTGGCAGGAGCAAAGACGGTGATCTCGGAGGGATTCGGCTGCGGATTAATCACGGCCTCCCTTAATAGAATATTTCTCCAGTCGATAGCGGAAGGATCGCGTGTTGAGTTTCAGAAGCCGTGCGGCCTTTTTCTTCACCCACATGGCCCGTTCGAGCGCCTTCAAGAGCAGGTCTTTTTCTATGCCGTTGATGAGCTCCTCCAAATCCAACCCCTCTTCGGGCAAATCGGTGGGCACTCCCTGCTGTTGTGGAGTCACAACACGATGAAGCCAGCCACGGATATCCTCATCCGACACAGGAGCACCGGCGGAAAAGGTCACAACGCGCTCGATCAAGTTTTCAAGCTCGCGCACGTTGCCACGCCACTCATGACCCAACAAGACGTGCATCGCCTCCGATGTCAACACGGGCACCGGCTTGCCGCTCTCCTGGGAAAACTTCCCAAGGAAATGGTTCACGAGAAGCGGGATGTCTCCTGTCCGAAGCCGCAACGGTGGGAGCCGAATCGGAATCACGTCCAAGCGGTAGTACAAATCTTCTCGAAAAGAACCGTCGGCCACCGCTTTTTCAAGATCCTTATTGGTCGCGGCCACAATGCGTACATCGACCTTGACATCTTGGTTGCCGCCCACACGCCGGAACTCTCGTTCCTGAATGACGCGCAGCAGCTTGACTTGAATGGTTGGAGTCGTATCGCCGATTTCATCCAGAAAGATCGTGCCACCGTTGGCGACTTCGAACAACCCCGCCTTATTGGCCATCGCGCCGGTAAAGGATCCCTTCATGTGCCCAAAGAGTTCGCTTTCGAGCAACGTCTCCGGCACGGCACTGCAATTCACCGCCACAAAGGGCATCGAACTCCTGGCACTATTATAATGAATCGCGCGTGCCACCAGCTCTTTCCCCGTTCCACTTTCCCCACAAATCAACACATTGCTCTTGGCGTCTGCGACTTGGCGTACCACGTCGAAGACCTTCTGCATACTTTCGCTCTGCCCGACGAGCTGCGCAAACGACGACTGGCTCGCCATTTCACGCTTCAAGAGAATATTTTCCGTCGAGAGACGCCGCTTCTCCAAGGCATTGCGGATGATCAACTGCACTTCATCGACCTGGAACGGCTTGGTCAAATAGTCGTATGCACCCTGTTTCATCGCATCGACCGCCGAGTCCGCAGTCGCAAACGCCGTCACAACGAGGACTACGGTTTCAGGAGAGGAAGACTTCACCGCCTTCAGAACCGCCATGCCATCGGCTTTCGGCATGCGAAGGTCGGTGATGACCAGATCGAAGATCTCTTTGTTGATATGACCGATGGCCTCTTCACCATCCGACGCTTCGGTCACGGCATAGCCCGTGCGTTTGAGCATGATGCTCAGGACTTCGCGCAGCCCCTTCTCGTCATCAACAACTAGGATCTTTTCCACGGCGTCCGTCCCTCATGCCATAATCGCACCCCGGTATCCCCGGAACGCGGCATACATACGACAAACCTTGAGCCTTGCCGCTCCTGACTTTCGACCTTAATCCAACCTCCATGCAAATCGACGATGCGATGAACGGCAGCAAGACCCAGCCCCGAGCCTTCCTTCTTCGTCGTAAAAAATGGAAGAAAGATCTTATCGAGATTCTGTTTCGGAATACCTTCCCCGGTGTCTTGAAACGCAATTTCAATCACGTCGCCCTTGCGGCCTCCGGCATCCACATGTCGGCTGCTCGTCGAGATTGTCAACTGTCCTCCCTCCGGCATCGCTTCGAAAGCATTTGTCGCCATATTCCAGAAAACTTGCCTGAACTGATCTTGATCGACCAAGGCCGTGAGCGCCTCGGTTGCCAGGGACGTAACGATTTTAATCTTGGAACGTGTTCGCGCTTCATGTTGAACGAGATCGAGCGTCTCAGCAAGTACTTTGTTGAGATCGCGCTCCGCGAGATTGAGCGCCGGCGGACGCGCATATTGGAGAAATTCTGTGATGATGTTGTCGAGCCTGGTGGCCTCTCGAATCGCAATGTCCATCAACCGGCGATTGGTTTCGTCTTCCATGGCATCTTTCCGGAGCATTTGCATCGCACCGGCCAATGCGCCAAGCGGATTCCGAATCTCATGGGCCATTCCGGCAGACATCTCACCCAAACTTGCCAGCCAATCCTTGCGACGCATCTCCTCCTCAAGATCCCGAATCTGTGTCAGATCTTT
Organism: Nitrospiraceae bacterium; assembly: GCA_035607135.1. Lineage (GTDB taxonomy): Bacteria > Nitrospirota > Nitrospiria > Nitrospirales > Nitrospiraceae > Palsa-1315. Next base: position 2,007 of record DATNCR010000347.1, on the reverse strand, counting down.
GAATACACCGACCAAGCCGGTCTGCCTCCCCTGTTCGTGTAATGGGGAAAGCGTCATACCGAGGATCAGGCGGTTACCGTCAGCACGTTTACACTCGACCTCGAATCGCGTCGTCGTAGATTCGGCGCCATTGAGTTGTTCGTCTGATTGTTGGCTAGGATGCCAGTTAAAGACCTCGCGCCAGGGACGCCCGGCCACCTGAGTGATCGTATACCCGGTCGCTTCCTGTGCCGCCGGGTTGAACGAGGTGATGCACCCCATCGCATCGGCCGTAAACACCCCGCTACTGATGCTGTGGACGATATTCTCGTGGAACACCTGGAGGCGGGTCAGTCCCTGTTCCTTCTCGCGCAACGAATGATCTGCCTGCTGAAGTTGTTCCGCTAAGGTTCCGCCAAGAATCCCAACGACAAGAAGGGCCAGGGCATAGACGCCGAATGTTTGAAATGTTTCCGGGACAGTCAGCCGACTCGGTGGCAGCCATCCCCACCCATCAAACAGCCCATACAACTGAATATTCGTCAAGAGCCCAAACACAATAATGCAGAAACAGGCGGTAAGAAGCCCCACTCTCCGACGTGGAACGAGGCTGGCAACCGCAACGGTGATGACGTACAACACCGCGAAGGGACTCTCGATTCCCCCGGTCCTGCTTACCAACACCGTTTCGAGGAGGAAGTCGATCCCGACCTGAGTCCAGAAAAATATGGTGAGCGTTCTCGATGAACTAAGCGCGCGGAGCAGAATGGCGGAAGGGATCGTCAAGATGTATGTGACAATAATCAGGGTGTAGAACGTTTCGACCCGTTCGCCCTTCACGACTTGGAAAGCGAGAGACAGGCCAAGCATAAGGGTCACGAGGGCTACTCGAAGCCCCATGATCCAATACAGTCTTGTGCGCAAATCGTTCATAAGTGGAAGACCACCGGGCGAGATAAGGAAGCGGCGGGACGGGCAGAGCGATCTGCCTCGTTCATCCTGCCCGGATCTGCAGGCAGGACCTGTGCCATCAATGCACATGTGATGCGGCGCCGGGCGGTTTGGGCAGAAAGACTTAGCGCCTTCATGCTGGGAACTGGATCCAACTCCGTGAGAGGAATGGACGAAACACCAGCTCTATCCGATTGCGGACGCCATTTTGAAGATCGGGAGATACATCGCAATCACAATAAACCCAATTACAACCCCCAAGAACACCATCATCGCTGGTTCAAGCAATGCCGTCAACGAGGTAACGGCCTGATCAACTTCGTCTTCGTAAAAGTCGGCAATCTTCCCTAACATGGCGTCCAGCGCGCCGGTTGACTCACCGACGGCAATCATATGTGTCACCATCTTCGGAAACACCCCGCTCGCCGCCAAGGGATCGGCGATGGTCTTTCCACCACTGATACTGAGGCGAGCGTCGAGCAAGGTTCCTTCAACAACCTTGTTGCCCGACGTCTTCGCACAGATGGACATGCCATCGAGTAAGGGGACTCCGCTCGAGAGCAACGTCCCGAGCGTACGAGTAAACTTGGCAACCGAGGCTTTTCTGATCAAGTCTCCAACTACTGGTAACTTGAGAAGTAACTTATCGATGACCAGCCGCCCTTGAACGGTCCCATAATATTTTTTGACCCCAAAGATGATCCCCACAATAGCCCCAAGAATGACATACCAGTACGCGATAAAGAAGTTACTAATGTCGATGACCAGTTGCGTAGGGCCGGGCAACGCGACTCTTCCACCTGATAGTTCAAGGAACATCTTGGCAAAGATTGGAATGACAAACAGCATGAGAATCGTGATGACCGCAACGGCCACTCCCATGATCGTAACAGGATAGACCATGGCAGACTTGATCTGCCCTTTGAGCTTCATCGCTTTCTCGATGTATTGTGCGAGACGCGTCAAGATCGTATCGAGCAGTCCGCCGACCTCGCCCGCATGCACCAAGTTGACGTAAAGATCGTCAAAGATTTTAGGAAAGCGCCGTAAGGCATCCGAGAATGTCGAACCTGCCTC
>DATNCR010000337.1:0-6540 GCA_035607135.1 Nitrospiraceae bacterium | reverse complement strand
GTTGAACGATCGTCGTCCGCAGCGAGAGGACGGGTTTGAGATCGGGAGCGGAGACTGAGACCGGCAGGGTGTGGTACCCATAGAGCATAATGCCAGGGCGTACGAGTGAAAAGTGTGCGTCGGGAAATCGGACGATGGCGGCACTGTTTGCCGTATGCACCAATGGGATTGTGAGACGCCGTTGGCTGATCTGTTCCAGCATGGCACGAAGTACGCCCAGTTGCCGCTCTGTGAAGGCACTGTCCGCTCCATCTGCGTCGGCAAGGTGGGTCATGATGCCCTCGACGTGAAGAGGATTTTTCACGATATGGTTGTCGAGAAGCGAGAGCAGTTCTTCCGGAGAAAACCCCAGCCGACCCATCCCTGTTTCAACCTTGAGGTGGATTGGATAGGGAGTGGGCTGCGAGAGAGCGGCCTTGACCAAGGTGGGAAGGATCCGGCCATCGCTGACGACCGGGGTCAGCTGGTGAGCGACCAAGTCCGAGACCTGTTCCTCAAAGAGCGCACCGAGCACGATAATAGGAGTCGAGAGGCCGGCTTGCCGGAGTTCGATGCCTTCCGCGAGCGAAGCCACGGCAAAACGCCCGATGCCAAGGCGGGCAAGCGCCTGAGCGGTTTCCACCGCTCCATGCCCGTAGGCATTGGCCTTGACGACCGCCATCGTCTCACAGCCGGGTGACAGGTAGTGCGTGATGCGGGAGAGATTATGGGCGAGGGCCGCGAGATTGATGGTGGCGTACGTGGGTAACAAGGTCGAGAGTGGGATCACACTTCCATAATTTCGTGTTCTTTTTTCTTGACCACGTCGTCGATTTTGTGAATGTACTGGTCGGTAAGTTTCTGCGTGTCGGCTTCGGCCTTTCGCAGCTCGTCTTCAGTGAGCTTGGCATCTTTTTGCAGTTTCTTCAACTCTTCGTTCGCATCTCGACGAAACCCACGCACGACGACTTTCGTGTCCTCGCCATGCTTTTTACAGATCTTGCTCAGATCTTTGCGCCGTTCTTCGGTAAGGGGAGGAAGGGGAATGCGAATGATCTTTCCATCGTTGGATGGGGTGACGCCGAGGCCCGATCCGGACAAGGATTTTTCGATTTCCTTGATGAGGCTTGGCTCCCAGGGCTGGATTGTGATGAGGCGGGCCTCCGGAGTCGAAATATTTGCTACCTGCTTCAGCGGGGTCATCGTGCCGTAGTAATCGACTCGAACGCCGTCGAAGAGGGCGACCGATGCTCGCCCGGTTCGCAGGCTTGCCAAATCGCGCTTGAGATGCTCCAGCGCGGACTCCATCTTCTCCGTAACTCTGTGGTGTATGGCAGCAGGGTTGGACATGAGAGACTCCCTGGAATGTCAGCGTCGATCAGGTATGACCATGGTTCCGATCTCCTCGCCCGTGGCAACTCGTTTGAAATTACCGAGTTCCTTTAGGTTGAAGACGATGAGCGGAAGTTTGTTATCCATGCAGAGGCTGATGGCTGTGGCATCCATTACTTGCAAATTCTGATTCAAAATCGAGAGAAAGGAGATCGTCTGATATTTCTTGGCTGAGGGATTCTTCACAGGATCGGCGTCGTAGATGCCGTCGACCTTGGTCCCTTTCATGATGACCTGGGCGCCGATCTCCATCGCCCTGAGTGCCGCCGCGGTATCGGTCGAAAAGTAGGGATTCCCCGTGCCGCCGGCGAAGATGACCACGCGTTTTTTTTCGAGATGGCGAATGGCTCGCCGGCGGATATACCCCTCTGCCAGCTGGCGCATTTCGATCGCGGATTGGACCCGCGTCATAATGCCGGCCCGTTCGAGAGCGTTTTGCAGAGCTAAGGCATTGAGTACGGTGGCGAGCATCCCCATATAGTCGGCAGAGGCTCGTTCCATGCCGGACGCGCTGGCGGCAATACCGCGGAAGATGTTGCCGCCGCCGATGACCACGGCGACTTCGATGTCGAGTGCCACGACGGAGGCAATTTCCGAGGCGAGGCCTTCAAGGATAGAGGGTTGGATACCGTAGCCCTGCTCACCGGCCAACATCTCTCCGCTCACTTTGAGGAGGATGCGCCGATAGTTGGCTGAGCTCATGCTTCGCCTAATTGGTACCGGGTAAAGCGGCGGATGTTCATGTTCTCGCCGATTTTGGATATCTTCAAGGCGAGGAGATCTTTGATAGTGATGGCTGGGTCTTTGACGAAGGATTGTTCGATCAGACAGCTCTCCTGGAAGAACTTTTCCAATTTACCTTCGACGATTTTTGGCCATGCGGCCGGGGGTTTACCCATTTCTTTGGCCTGTCCCTCATAAATCGTTCGTTCTTTCTCGATGAGCGAGGTGGGAATATCCTCCCGTTTGACAAAGGAGGGTTTTCCGGCAGCGACCTGGAGGGCCAGGTCGTTAACGAACGTCTTAAACTCTTCGTTCCGGGCGACGAAGTCGGTTTCGCAGTTGACTTCGATGAGCACACCGATTTTTCCACCCATATGGATATAGGCGTGCACGAGGCCTTGATTGGTCTCGCGGCCGGATTTCTTGAGTGCAGCGGCCAAGCCTTTTTGGCGCAAGTAATCGATGGCTTTCTCAACATCGTCGTTATTTTCGGTGAGCGCTTTCTGGCAATCGAGGATGCCGGCTCCGGTCTTTTCTCTCAGTTCCTTAACAAGCTGACTTGATCCAGCCATACAGTACTATCCTTCTCGCTAAGCAGTGAGTGTGGTCGTTGATCCCTGCGATGCCGGGCGTTATGAAGCCGGTGCGCTCGCGAAGCTGACGGCCGCGGTCTTATCTCCTACTGGAGGAATGGGTTTGAATTCCGCTTCTTCTCGTTGTGTCCGTAGATGGGCCCCTTCTATGCAGGCATCGGCAATGCGAGACGTGATGAGCTTGATGGAGCGAATGGCATCGTCGTTTCCAGGGATGGGGAAGGTGATGGAGTCAGGATTGCAGTTTGAGTCAAGGATCGCGATCACAGGGATCTCCAACCGGTTTGCTTCCTGCACAGCAATGTGTTCGATGCGAGTGTCCAGTACGAATACGGCACCTGGAACCCCGCGCATGTCCTTGATCCCGCTCAGATACTTCTGAAGCTTGACGATCTCCTTCTGCATCTTCATGACTTCTTTTTTCTTCAGCCCGTATTGGCTGGGATCTGCCAGCTTGGCCTCCAACTTTTTCATTTTATCGATGCTCTTCCGGATGGTCTGGAAGTTCGTGAGCATTCCGCCGAGCCAACGTTGATTGACGAAGAACATGTTGGCACGTAACGCTTCTTCTTGAAGGATCTCGGCGGCCTGCCGCTTGGTCCCGACAAACAGGACCGATTGGCCGCCCGCTACGGTGTCTCGGACGAAGGCATAGGCTTGTTCCATGCGGGCCAGTGTTTGTTGAAGATCGATGATGTAGATGCCGTTGCGTTCTCCAAAGAGAAACTTTTTCATCTTTGGGTTCCATCGATTCGTTTGGTGCCCGAAATGGACACCTGCTTCTAACAATTCCTTGATCGAAACCACTCCCATGCCTTCACCTCCCCTCAAGACTTGCAGAGCACCTACTGACGCAGGCGAGGGGGTTTGGCCCCCTTATTCTCAAGTCGAGCGACGTCTGTGACGTCGATATGAATTTTATATGAGTCCTTCACGTACGAGATTATACGAGAAGGAGGCGGTCTCCTGACCCTGTTACAGCCTTGGCACGCTAGCATGATGACGGTCAGTTTGCAAGACCAGCGCCCCCTCGCTTGCCGCCCTATTCAACCCGGTGTTAAGATCCTTTGGCTATTTGGAGGATGCCTGTGCCGAACATTTTACTTTTAGTGTCGCCGAGCTGTGGAGCCTGCCCATCGGCGAAGAGTTTGTGGAAACAGTTGCGGGTGAAATATAGCTTTAGCTACCGCGAGGTGGATATCACCACAGAGGATGGACGGAGCCTCGCCGATCGGCATTCGGTCAGGGCGGTGCCGGCCACCATTATCGATGGGCGACTGACGTTCGTCGGCGTGCCGAGCCGGGAGAGCGCAGAGAAGGCCCTCATGCTCAAAATGAAACCCCGCGAGTAAGGGAAGGACCGCTCTATAATGGATGAAGATGAAGGTTGTGAACTCCCTGAGCTCCCTGTCATCGACAAGGGACCTCCGCCGGACTGTCCCATGTGTGGAGACCCCATGGGGTTTATCGATGGCGGCTGGTGCTGTGTGGATTGTAATGGCGAGCTGTTGGGGCCGGAAACCGGCTAGTAGTTTGAAACTCGATGTCAGAGTCGAGACATGAAGCACGCGCTGTCGAGATAATCTGTTTTCTAGTATCACCCTATCGCCTCTTGCCCACGCCATTCAGAGAGCATGCTTCGCATCGTCACCGGGCCTTTTCATCCAATTCTCGAACGTGCCCTGATTGAGGACGTCCGGTCCTCCAAGACCGATGATCCCTTTGCTCCACTCGCCATTATTGTCCCTTCGAGCACTCTAGTTGAGCATCTGAAACGGGTACTGATCCGTGACGATTCGCGCTCATTCCTCAATATCCATTTCCTGACGTTCCACCAGTTGGCCCTCCGATTGCGTGATGACCTCGATCCGGCATCCGAGGCTAATCGGCAATCGTCCCCGCAACTGGTCGACGATTTCTTTTTCGAACAATTGGTCCAGCGAGTCGTTCGACGCAAGCTTCCAGGGTTTGAGCCACTTGGGCGCTTGCCTGCTTCGCCAGGAACATGGAAAGGCTTGTGGGCGACGGTACGCGACTTACAAGATGCCGTGGTCGCCCCGACGATGGCATTGAAGGCCCTCACGGAAGGAGTATTCGAGGAAGATGACCGAACGTGGCTCGGTTCTCTATTCACCTTGCATGCGGCGATCATGGAAGCCGGCCGTTCGCTCGAGGTTGGTTCTCCGGATGACCTGGCTGCCTCACTTGGCCGAGATCTCTCGGGCGTTCCATTTCTTCATGGGCTGCAACGCCTGTTCTACTATGGCTTCTATGACCTTTCGCAGGTCCAACTGTCGTTCTTCGAATCAGTCGTTCGTGTTACACCGACCACGTTGTACTTTCCGCAACAGAATTGCCCGGCCTATGTCTTTGCGCGCCGATTTTTTGAACGTCATCTGCTCCCTCTGGCAGATACCCATGAGGATAGGAGTCGGGAAGGGGAGCGAACTGGAACAACGGAGCTGGTCGAACTCTCAGTGACCAACGTGATAGGGGTCGAAGAGGAGTTGGCGGCGGTGTGCCGTGAAATCCTGACCCTGGTCGAGGTGAACGGCTATCGTTTCGACGAGATCGGTGTGGTCGCCCGTACCCTGGATCCGTATCAGGCCCGGTTGCAATCGGTATTCGACCATCATCTGGTGTCGTTCACGTCAACAGCCGGGAGGCCGCTGTCGCGTGAACCCCTGGTGAAAACTCTCTTGCGCCTTGCCTCACTCCCACTGAATGATTTCGACCGGGCGGCCATGCTGGATGTGGTCACGTCGCCCTTCTATGCTGCCGAGGGAACAGGCTCCGAAAGCGCGAATCTGAGGCCTGATCTCTGGCGCCCCCTCGTCTACACCCTGGGTATCGCGAAAGGAGAAGCGGAATGGAGGCGGTTGGCAGAGCCGGCCAGTGCGGCAATTCTTCGCCATGCAGGAGCGGAGCTTGATGAAGATGACCAGACAATGGTCGGGATATCAGGAGCTTCTCAGCTGACCTACTTGTGGGGCATCGTTTCGGGACTGATTCACGATTGCCGCGCTCTTCCTGCACAAGGATCGATAGGCACACTGACAGACGCATTTCTCACACTGGTGAAATCCCATATGCAGGTGCCTGCCTTGTTTGATGGATCTTCGGCGGACCTGACAGACCCGACCGGGCTCACCAGAGTTGCCTCCCTTATCCGAGTATCGTTGGCTCGCCTACAGCAACTGGACTCGCTCGGGGGAGATCTCTCCTGGGAAGATTGGGTCGAATTGTTCCGGCGGGTCTTGGACGAGACCAGCATCCCTATCGAAGAGAATCGGCACCAGGGTGTTCAGGTGCTGGATGCGATGACCGCACGCGGACGGACAGTTCGAGCGCTTTTTGTTCTCGGTATGAACGAAAAACTCTTTCCACGATACGTGCGGGAAGACCCCTTTCTACGAGACCGGCAACGAGTCGTGCTGGAATCGACTCTCGGCTACAAGATCGATGAGAAACTTGCCGGGCATGAAGAGGAGTTACTCTTGTTTGAACTCCTCAGTCGCTCGGCCACCAATCGGCTGTATCTGTCGTACCAACGAGCTGACGAATCAGGGCGGGTCATGGCGCCGTCCGGTTTCATCGCAATGGCGATGCGCGACCCACGATTCGTCGGGAAGCCGGAAAAGACGGTCCCGCGACGCCTGACCATACAGCTCAGTGACCAGCCGTCGATTCAAGATCTGCTACCGGCCGAGGATTTGGCCTTGGGTTGCCTGTTGCAGGGCCACGATGCGTCACCAATACTCGATGCGATGGGACGCGATCGGCCCCTCTTTGAGCAGGGCCTCGCCACCCTGAAAATCATCGAGCGAGAATCTCCCGAGCTTGGTCCGTTCGA
>DATNCR010000326.1:0-7217 GCA_035607135.1 Nitrospiraceae bacterium | reverse complement strand
CCCCAGGTGCAGCGATAAAAGACCCTAGTTCGCTACCGCTGGATCAATTGAAAAGAGATAGTGATAGTCATTGAGGCAATGCGTAGGTCCGACCCCTAGGGATTCTTCTAGTGTGACAGAGGCGTCTCTCACGGCTACTCTTGGTAAGAGAGGTCCAGAGGAGGGAGGAGAGATTCTTCCGTGAGGGGGAAATGCATTGGACACTGAGCGATGACATGATCCAGAAAAAGCGGAAGTCATGGACCCCATTGGCTGGAAAACCTACCGCTCATCCGCCAAGACTCTCCATCGACCGAAAGCGGTCTGGTATCAAGCTAGAATCCACCGAAGCTGAACAATTGGGAGTCCTTCCACACGAATGCACCCGCGTCAAAGACGCCATGAGCCGTTCCCTGTCTACCGTCTCCCCTTCGACTGAGATTAGAGAGGCCGTGCGACTGATGAAGTCGTTCGATATCGATGCGCTCTTGGTCTGTAATGGATGTGCACTGGTCGGCACATTGTGTGATCGGGACATCGCACTGGCGAATGTGCCACCGACAGAAGCCGTTCGCAGGATCATGATCTCCGATCCGTCCTATTGCTTGGAGGATGATCTGCTGATTGATGCCCATGAGTTGATGCGCGTTCGTGGATTGAGCGCCCTTCCCGTCAAAGAATTCAGCGGCCGTCTGTCCGGGATTGTGCGAAGGCCTCTGGGGAGCTGACATAGCTCGTCGGGATCCCGTGGGGACATCGGTCGAACTAGTCAGAGAGGGATAACGGTGATGTACTTCCTCGTACCAATCATAATAGCCTTGTGGCTGACCGAAGCCTGGTCAGCTGATATCACTCCTTCTCCCACGCCACCTTCGGAGTCAAGCCCTGACGTGCCTCAAACACCCAACCCTCCGCCTTCACGGATAGATCCCGGCATAGAACGGCGTCCTCAGACGATTCCAGACCCTCGTTCAACAGTCACACCCCCGGTTGTCGACCCCAAGATGGCAATTGATCCGGAAACGTCTCCTCCTGTGACGGAGAAATCGAAACCTGGCAATTCTGTCGAACCGCCCGGCAGGCCTCCGGCTCGCTGAGTGGCAGCTGAACGCCTGTCTTATACATTGGAACTGCCTATCGCCGTTAGACTCAACTCGATACGCAAAACCCTGTTCGGGATTTGCACCGATTGCTCAGTGCACAATCCCCCTTTTCCCACGACGCCCACCTCAATAATCTTTGCACACATCTTTGTTTTCCTCAGCGTAGCAAGGGCTTGCCAGAAAACTAGGCAAGTTCATAGGACCGACGGTTCTTCCGGGAGTGTACAGGTAGAGATAGGTGTTCCCATATAACCCAGGAGGCTACCATGGTATCGATTCCTAAAGTTGTCGGAGTTCTGTCCTGTGGGTTCTTGCTGTGCCTTGGGCTATCCAACGCTGTACAGGCAGAGCATGCGCCTTCGTCCTCGGATGTGATGAAGACGGACCACGTAGATGATCGGCAGGGCTTTCAATCCGATGATGACAAGCAAATGAACGAGAAGATGCAAAGTAGCTCCGCCAAAGGCTCCAAAATGATCAAGGGCGAACTGTTCCGTGTAGAAAGCGGGAACTATTTCGTCAAAGGGAAGGACGGCAAGGAGGTTCGTTTGCATACAGATAAAACGACTCAGATGTCGGGAGAAGTGAAAAAGGGTGATCGTATCGAGGCCAAGGTGAACAATCAGAATCACGCGCTGTCGATTCGAAAGGCTGAGGCCAGCCACTGACCGGACGGCACCGTAAACCCGACTCCATTTTTGAATCAGGTATCGCTCGCCCCGGAAGGCAGCTCATTTGAGCATAGATAGATTGACATGGTGAAACGGTACATGGTCGAGATCGTGAAGGCACACAACTGGATCGGACTCTGCATCGCACTGATTGTCGGAGCCATTCTCACCTCGGCCCCGATCACCGTGTTAGCCAAAGCCTCAGAGAAGCCACAGAACGGACGAGACGAACCCCCAAAGGGGTCGAGCTATGCTCCTGTCGATCTCAAGGAGGATATGGCCGCTGTCATCACTAGGATGAAAGCCGCAAAGTCCGGGATCATGAAGCGGCAAATGGATGTGCTCAAGGAGCGGTACGATCTCGCGAACCGTCCGGCCAAAGATGTCACGATGTCCGGGGGAAAGCCTATCCAAGAAGGGATACGCGTCACCCTTCAGCAAGGGATGACCTGGGAAAAACTCCAGGCCATGAGCCCGGAAGAGATTCGGGAGAAGGGGTCATTTCCGGATGGATTCCTTCCTCTTCCTCATCCCAACCATCCCGAGGGAGGAATGGTATTCCCCAGGTTCCACATCGAGGAGATCCAGAAGCAGGAGGGCCGCGATCTCACTCGCTTTGACCTGGAATTCGACCTGCCGACCCATTTTTTACCTGAATTTCCACCTCCCCTCTATCTGACAACACGTCCCGATCTTGGAGACGTGTCCCAAGGCAAATTGGTGACCCTCGACAACTATTATGAACTCTTCAACGGGATTCTGAATCCGAAACAGCTCGAGGGCTTGCGGCTCCTGGTCACCACGTTTCCGCAGCAGCAGTTCAACCAGACGGAAGACCGTCGTACGGTGCGGCCAAGCCGTGGGGTCACCTGTTTCGAGTGTCATGCAAACGGCCACACGAATGCCAGTACCCATCTGGCCGGAGATGTCCGCCCCCAGGAGTTCCGTCATCGAATTGATACCCCTACGTTGCGCGGCGTGAACATCCAGAGGCTGTTCGGCTCGCAGAGAGCGCTGAAGAGCGTGGAGGATTTCACTGAGTTTGAGCAGCGAGGTGCCTACTTCGACGGCGATCATGTCATCGGGACAAAAAAGGGGACCAACGTTCTTGAACGGGGCAGCCAGGTGCACTTCATGGCGGAGTTCCAGGAACTCCTGGATTTCCCGCCGGCACCCAAGCTGGGCATTGACGGCAAGCTGAATATCCACAAATCCACTGCGTCAGAGAGTCGGGGGCAGGAGCTATTCTTCGGCAAAGCGACATGCGCCGATTGCCACCAGCCGCCCTATTATACGGACAACTCCATGCACAATCTGAAGACAGAGCGCTTCTACAAGCCGCGGATGATCAACGGACGCATGGCAAGCGCTGATGGACCCATCAAGACGTTCCCCTTGCGGGGCATCAAAGATTCGTCTCCTTACTTGCACGACGGGAGACTACTGACGCTGGAGGATTCCGTCGAGTTCTTCAATATCGTACTGGGAACCCAGTTGACGGCTGAAGAGAAGCAGGACCTGGTGGCCTTTCTACGCGCGCTCTAACGTCATGAAGCCGATTCAGACATTTAAATAATCACAGGATCACAGGAGATACATATGGAAAAAATGGGACAGGCTTATGATGTCAAACCATTCAACTTATATGGATTAAACGGGATTTCGGACCGAACGCTCGAAATGCATGTGAAGTTGTACGAAGGGTATGTAAAGGCCGCGAACCAACTGACGGCTCAAATCGGCTCGATGCTCAGCGATGGACAGATTGATCAGGAAGAAATGCCGGCCTATTCGGAGCTGACACGCCGCTTAGGGTTTGAATTCAACGGCATGGTGTTGCACGAATATTATTTTGAGAATTTGAGTAAAGGTGGGGCCAAGAAGCCCGGTCAAGGCTCCTCATTCGTGAAGGCCGCAGAAGACAGTTTCGGCACCTATGACAAGTGGAAACTGGATTTTTCCAGTGTGGGAAAGATGCGAGGAGTGGGGTGGGCCATGTGTTATGCCAATCCACACAGCGGCCGGCTCTCCAATCACTGGGTCAGTCTGCACGAACATGGAACTGTCGCAGGCTTCATTCCGATTCTCGTCATGGATGTGTGGGAACATGCCTATCTGCTTGATTACAAGCCGGCAGAGAGAGCGTCCTACATCGAAGCATTCTTCTCGAACATCGATTGGAAGACTGTGGAGAAGCGGCTGCAGGTCTGTGAGCCGGCTGTCGTGGGAGCAGGTAGAGGATGAGAAGACTGTCGTAGCAGATGCGTGATCGACATCATGGAAACGGGGCCCCTCCCCGACTGGAGGACAACATGAAAGACAGCACGATACCGGTGCAACCAGAAACAACAGCGTCTCGCACCCCCAACAAGGAAAGAATCATCAAGGAAGCCATCGGTCTGACTGATGTGAAGACCCTCCGGGCACGCGCCAGAAAAGACGTGGAGGACGGCGCCATGACCGCGGGGTACAAGGCGAAAGTCGAAACGGTCCTCGCGCTCCTCAATGACGCCCTCGCAACGGAGATCGTCTGTGTCCTGCGCTATCGGCGCCATCACTTCATGGCCACCGGGATTAGTTCTCTCAGCGTGAAGGGCGAGTTTCTCGAGCATGCCACTGAGGAGCAAGCCCATGCCGATAAATTGGCGGAACGCATTGTCCAACTGGGAGGAGAACCGAATCTGTCTCCGGATGGGCTGCTGAATCGGAGCCATTCGGAATATGTCGAAGGAACGTCATTAGCTGACATGATAACCGAAGACTTGATCGCTGAACGGATCGCGATCGATAGCTATCGTGAACTCATCACCTATGTGGGCACAGATGATCCCACGACTCGTAAACTATTGGAGTGGATCCTTGCGCAAGAGGAAGAGCATGCCGAAGACCTGGCCAGTCTTCTGAAGGACTTGGGCTCGCACACGCAAGCGCATACTCCACATCGTTAGCCGAATGAGAAGAAAGGGGGACGGCCATCATGGGAAAAGCATTCATTCTCTGGTTGCTGGGAGTTCCATTTACCGTGCTACTTGTCCTCTGGGTAGTCGGGATTCTTCGATGACTCGGCCCGCGAAACCATAACATGCTGAGCCGCTCCATCGGGGAAGCGGCTCAGCCTCTCCACTCAAACAGTGTCCTTCTTTCCTCTCGTGCTGCGCTTCTTCACGCACCACCTGTTCAAAACCACTAATGGTTTCTCAGCTTCCGTCGAAGGGTGCTATCTGCGCATAGCCGCGGAAAACATTCGAGCAGAGAGCTCGGGTGGTATTCGCCGTGAACTAGGGAACAAGCCAGTCCTCCGTCTTTCCTTGTTACGGTAACCTCCAATATCAGGAGGTGGAGAGGGAATACTGATGCTCCTCGACGCGCCCATCGTTCACTAACCAAAAGGAGGAAAGATATGAACGCCGAGCATTTCAAATCTCAATGGAGCCAATTCAAAGGTGAGCTCAAAAGAAAGTGGGGTGCGTTTACGGACGACGACCTGATGATGATCGAAGGGGACTACGACAAATTCAAGGGAGCGATCCAAAAACGTTACGCTGATCGAAAGGACGAGCTCGCCCGATGGGCCGATGAATGGTACCGATCTGCCCAAACCCAGCAGAAGCCGGTCGGACAGGCTGGTCCAAAGTAGACATGGTCACCGATTGGTGCTCCGGCAACATGTAAGTCGGCGTCATGATCCGGGGGGGGGCACGGTGGCGAAGAATGAAGGACAACGGGTGCGATCGGACAATTGTCCGACCGCACCTCAGCAACAAAATGGAGGAAACAGCATGAAGACTGCGGCCCGAACCATGATGAGAACCATGATGATTGGTATTGGTGTAAGCATAGCGGCACTCGCCATGTCTCCGACAATGTCGGCGGCGCATCAGAATCATCACTCGTCTTCAAACACAGGCAGCCCACTCGTCCTAGCCCTCAACGACGACCAATTCGCAGGCAAATGGAAACAGTTCAAGGGAGAACTGAAAAAGAAATGGGGAAATTTCACGGACGACGATCTTCTGTATATCGAGGGGAGTCGCGACAAACTAAATGGAAAAATTCAGGAGCGTTATGGGGATCGAAGAGACGAAGTAAAGAAATGGATCGATGACTGGTTCGAACAGAATAAGACAAGAAACATGAAGTAGTACATAAATCGGATTGTCAGAATACAGGCGAACGGTCGAATAGCGAGGGAGGAATCATCATGCTGCATTGGGCAGTCGTATTTCTCGTCATTGGGTTGATCGCGGCACTCCTGGGGGTTTCGGGAGTGGCGGGTACGGCAACGTACATCGCCTATATATTGTTTGTCATATTCATCATCGTCGGCATTGTCAGTCTGATCCTGGGCAGGCGGCCTCCGGCATGAGAGGAGCGTGACTCATGGATGTTCATGGACGCCACGCCCTCGCGCCTTGCCTGGGAGGCTGTCGGTCATTACAGTGCTCGCGGGCTTTAAGCGGGAAGGGGAGATGAGTGTGATCTGGAGTCGTCACGACTGACGGCCTTTTGAATCGTGGGATAGAGATCATTCCCGATGGTTTCCTTCGGCAGGAAGGCCACGACCCCGGCTTCCAGCATGGATTCGGCTACATACGGATCGCTTTGAATGGACAATCCGATCACAACGGTTGCGGGGTATTGTTTCAAAATCCGTTTGGTGGATTCAGCTCCGTTCCAACCAGGCATGTGCATATCCATAAGGACGACGTCCGGATGCAGCGTGCCGACCAATTGAAGCGCTTGCTCCCCTGTCGACGCTTCGCCGACGACCGTCAAGTCGTCGTACTCCTCCAAAATGCAGCACAAACCTTCGCGAACCATTTGGTGATCGTCGACGATCAGTATCCGGAGCGGAGTCATGACATGCTGAGAGACGCTCGTCGAGACGTGTTTCACCCTCCCCTGCTCTTCGGCCACTTGTGTGTCTTCGACATTTTCGTCGGACGCCGTATGCGGCAGTCGAAGCGAGGCAACCGTCCCCTTTCCCGGTTCCGACTGCAGGTCGAAGCCCCCACCGAGGGCGATCATGCGTTCACGAATACTCAACAGACCGAACCGATCGGAACGGTCATCCTTCAATTGTGAGACATCGAAGCCGCATCCACGATCCGATACCGTAATCGATAATACACTTTGGAAATACCCCATCGAAACCCAGGCCTGATCGGTTTTCCCGTGTTTGAACACGTTGAAGAGCAATTCCCGTATCGAGTGGAACAGCAGCACTGCATCCGTCTCGGGAAGTTGCAGTTTGGGTCCATCGAGCGACACCTGGACCTTGAGGATTTGTTGCCGGGACATCTGATCTCCCAGCCATTGCAACGCAGCGCCCAGTCCGCGCTCGTAGAGAGCCTGCGGTGTCAGCTCCGACACCAGCGAGCGGGTGTAGTCGAGCGATTGGTGGAGTAACTGATCCGCCTCCTGCAGAATCGTCCGCACGTCCCCATCATGATCCTGTTTCTGC
>DATNCR010000217.1:0-8421 GCA_035607135.1 Nitrospiraceae bacterium | reverse complement strand
CTGGAATTTTCCACCCTCGGATTCTACGTTCTCGTTGCGTATCTCCGCGAGGATACGGCCTCAAATGAAGCAGGTATCAAGTTTTTTATCTTGGGTATCTTCGCCGCCGGTCTCCTTGCCTATGGCATCAGTCTGGTCTATGGGGAAACCGGCAAGCTGGTATTCTCTGACATGACGGCGGCACAGGCCACACCGGGATTGGTCATTGGTTTCCTCCTGATTTTCGGCGCATTAGGATTCAAAATCGGGGCCGTGCCCTTCCACTCATGGATTCCAGACACCTATCATGGATCGCCGACACCGGTGACAGCCTTTCTTTCAATTGCCCCAAAGGCAGCGGCTTTCGCCATCCTCCTGAGAATGTTCTTTGTCGCCTTGGCGACCTTTAAGCCGATCTGGGCCCTGCTGCTTATTGCTGCGTCCATCTTGTCCATGACCTACGGCAACATCGTGGCCATCGCTCAAAAAAATATGAAACGGCTCTTGGCCTATTCCGGTATTGCTCAGATCGGCAACATCCTGATTGGTCTCGCAACCGGGACAAAGATGGGCAGTGATGCACTGCTGTTCTACCTCGTGACCTATCTGTTCGCCAACCTCGGCGCCTTTGCCATTGTCATCGCTGTCAGCGAAGCCATCGGCAGTGAGGAAATCGATGACTACAGCGGCCTGGGACGCCGATCGCCATTTCTCGCCTTTTCGATGCTGATTTTTCTCTTATCACTCGCCGGGGTACCCCCGTTGGCCGGCTTTATCGGTAAGCTGTATATTTTTGTCGCGGCCATAAAAGAAGGGCTCTATCTGCTTATTGCGGTGGGGCTCATCAATATCGTGATTTCCATGTACTACTACCTCATTGTCGTGAAGAAGATGTACGTGACCGAGCCCCATGATAGGTCGCCCGTCAAGGTCTCGGGTCCGATCAAAGTGGTCGTGTACGTCTGTCTCATCGGCACACTCGCGATCGGGGTCTATCCGCAGCCCGTCACGGACTGGGTTGTTTCGGCCATCTTGGTGTTTTCACACTTCGCAGATCCCACCGCATCTCTTCCCGTTCCCCCTACGGTCATTCCCCTCGGAGGCTAAGGTCACCAGGGACGGCTCTCCTTTGTCCAGTGAGTATTCTGCTAAGATATTTCTTGCAGGGCCTTTCGGAGGAGGGTACAGTTTCCACGACATTGGCTTGCATCTCCACGTCCGCCACGCTTGAGCTATGGAATCCGTCACACAGGAACGTCCGGCCACACCCGTGCGATTGGAACCGGTTTCCGACAGCGATCCGGCACCGATTCCCAAGACCGGCAAACGCATGGCATGGTTCACCCATTGGTCGATCGAACGACGTGTCCTTGTAGGGTTTGGGCTTGTGTTTTCCGGCATTGTGGTCATCAGTGTCATCTCCTATCGCAACACCGCCATCTTAATTGAGAACAGCAGGCTCGATACCAAGAGCCATGAACTGGTGCAGTTGCTCGGCTCAGTCGGAGAAGCCCTCGGTGCCGCAGAAAGTGGCCATCGGCGCTATCTCGTTACCGGCGATGAATCATATCTCACATCCTACCGGGCCGTTGTCGAACAAATGCCCGAATATCTACGGTATCTCAGAGGCCTGACGAACGAGGAGGCGGAACAGCAGGCCCGGGTGGAGACACTCGAACGGCTCATTGCCAGGCAATTGGGAGCAGAGGCAGGAGCCATTACCCAACGGGAACAGCACGGCTATGAGGGGGTCCGCCACCTTGCACTCTCGGGAGCGGCAAAAAATGAACTCGAGGGCATCCATCGCCTGATGACGGAACTCGATTCGGCCGAGCGACGAGCGCTCCTCCTGCGAGTGACGCAATCTGCTGGAAGCACGAGAAATACGATCGCCTTGCTCGGACTCGGTGCGCTCATGCAATTGGTCCTCTTGGCTTCCGTATACTTTCTGATCCATCACGATGTGACCCAGCGACGACGCGTGGCCGCGGAATTGCAGAGCCGGGGCGAGCTGCTCCAGGCCGCCAATAAGGAATTGGAAGCGTTCAGCTATTCTGTGTCGCATGACCTGCGGGCCCCGCTTCGTCATATCGACGGATATGCAGCCTTATTGTCCAAGGCGGCTGGAGAGGCGCTCAACGACAAAGCGCGCCGCTATTTGCAGACGATTTCAGACTCCGCGAAGCAGATGGGACAACTCATCGACGACCTGCTTGTCTTTTCCCGCATGGGCCGTCAGGAAATGCTCCGTACGACGGTCAACTTGGATCAACTCGTCAAGACTGTCCTTCATGATTTACGTCTTGACTTGCAAGGACGGACAATCTCCTGGACAATGCACCCACTACCTAACGTTTTGGGAGATCCGGCGATGTTGCGTCAAGTCTTCGTAAATTTGATCTCCAATGCGATAAAATTCACAGCGACGAGGCCGGAGGCCAAGATCGAGATCGGTGCTGTCACGCGAAAATCGGGTGAGGCCGAGGTGTTCGTGCGTGATAATGGGGTCGGATTTGATATGCAGTATGTCAATAAGTTGTTCGGCGTGTTTCAGCGTCTTCATCGGAACGACGAGTTTGAAGGGACCGGTATCGGTCTCGCAAACGTCCGTCGAATCATCCATCGGCATGGCGGACAGACCTGGGCCAAAGGGGCACCGGACCAAGGGGCCACCTTCTACTTTTCGCTCCCTCTCGCGGGGTCTCTCCGATGACCACGGTCAAACCAATCCTGCTCGCTGAAGATAACCCGCGTGATGCCGAGCTTGCGTTGGCCGCGATGGAGGAACATCATATCGCCGACAAAGTGGTGGTCTGTCACGATGGCGCTGAAGTCCTCGACTATCTCTATTGTCGAGGAGTCTTTGCCACCAGGCAGCAGGGCAATCCGGTGGTCGTGTTCTTGGATCTCAAGATGCCGAAGATCGACGGTCTGGAAGTCTTGAAAACCATTAAGAATGACGTGAACCTGAAACCGATTCCCGTGGTCATGCTCACGTCCTCGCGAGAGGAGCGCGATTTGGCCCAAAGTTATGCGTTGGGTGCCAACGCCTACGTCGTGAAGCCAGTTGAGTTTCACCAGTTCATCACGGCCGTGAAGGAACTCGGTGTCTTTTGGGGTGTGATTAACGAACCGCCCCCCGAAAGCTCTGAGCCGATCGAGTAGTTTCCTCATAAAGGAATTGTGAAAACCCCGCTCCGCCTACTCCAGCTTGAGGACAATACGGTTGATGCCGAACTGATCACGGCCACCTTGGCCGAGGGTGGAATCCCCTGCCAGTCACAACTCGTGGACACACGTCAGGCATTTGTCGCGGCCCTCAAGGAGGGCCGGATGGACCTGATCCTGGCGGACTATTCCATCCCAGGCTTCGATGGCATGACGGCGCTGACCTTGGCACGTCAGCACTGTCCCGACGTGCCCTTTCTCTTTGTCTCCGCCACCATCGGAGAAGAACTGGCTATCGACGCCATGCATCAAGGTGCGACGGACTATGTGCTCAAGCAACGGCTTGGGCGGCTGGTGCCTTCGGTTCAGCGTGCACTACGTGAACTCGATGACCGTACCGAACGGAAACGGGCGGAAGAGGCCCTTCGACAAAGCGAGAAACAGTTTCGGCAGTCCCAGAAGATGGAAGCAGTCGGTCGGTTGGCTGGAGGGATTGCGCATGACTTCAACAATCTCCTGACCGTCATTATGGGCTACAGCCAAGTCCTCTTGACGGAACTTGGCCCGCAACACCCCCTTCGCGGAAAGATCGACGAAACACTGAAGGCCGGCGAACGGGCTGCGACGTTGATCCGGCAACTGCTCACATTCAGCAGCAAACAATCGCTGGATCCGAAAATTCTGTCACTCAATACCGCCGTCACAAGTCTGGAAAGTCTGTTGCGTCGCCTCATCGGCGAGGACATCCAACTTGTCAGTACACTTGACCCGGCGAATGGGCGGCTGCGAGCCGACCAAGCCCAGCTTGAACAGGTTCTGGTCAATCTTGTCGTCAATGCGCGGGATGCCATGCCGAAGGGCGGAACACTGACGATTGAAACGGCGCAGGTCGAACTGACCCGCAGTCCGGTCTACCACCTCACCCCGTTGCTCCCCGGTCTCTATGTCCGGTTAGCCGTCAGCGATACCGGCTGTGGCATGGATCGCAACACACAATCCCATATCTTCGAGCCATTCTTCACCACGAAAGGGGAGGGAAAGGGCAGCGGTCTGGGCCTCTCTACGGTGTTTGGGATTGTCACCCAATGCGGCGGTGCCATCGACGTGACCAGCCGAGTGGGACACGGCACACGCTTCGACCTGTATTTCCCGAACGTCGAGTCCGATATCCTCACCACAGCGTCGACCCAGCCAGTGGGACAACCGCAGAGAGGCACGGAAACGATTCTCTTGGTGGAAGATGACCCCAGCGTCCGTACGCTCGTGCGAGATGAACTGCGGAAGCTGGGCTACCGGGTTCTAGAAGCCAAAAATGGGGTCGAAGCTTGCTTGCTGGCGACGCAACAAACCGGATTGGTTCAGCTCCTTCTGACCGATGTCGTCATGCCGGGCATGGGCGGACGAGAGCTGGCACAGCATCTCTCCGTCATCAAGCCGGATTTACGAATTCTATTCATATCCGGATACATGGATGACATCGGCATCATGGCCGGACAAGAAGAGGGCACGAGCAGTTTCTTACAAAAACCCTTCACTCCCGAGGTGCTCGCCCGAGCCGTCCGCAATTTGCTCGATGTCAGCACGCCATCAGCCAGGACCGGTGCCGCCTCTTCATCGACACCTCAAAACACTCCGTGCTGACCTGCGAGGCTCACCTCGCAGCCGTTGCCTCACTTCCTTGTAGGATTTGACGCTCCGTACCGGCCCTCTCTATACTTGATCCTGAAATATGATGGTACAGGATAACAGCGTCCACTGGTCTTTCCCTGTCGCCCAATGTCTCATGGGTCTCATCATCGTCGTGTTCAGCGGACCTTCGACAACGATGGCTCAGACCCTCGCAGAAGATCAACTCGGAGACGGTTTATCCATTTCTGTCTGGAATCCTCGCACGCAATGCCCTGACGTCGCACCGTTGGTCGCCGTCGAAATCGATCCCGATCGCTATCGCTTTACCGTACACTA
Organism: Nitrospiraceae bacterium; assembly: GCA_035607135.1. Classification (GTDB taxonomy): domain Bacteria; phylum Nitrospirota; class Nitrospiria; order Nitrospirales; family Nitrospiraceae; genus Palsa-1315. The sequence continues at coordinate 3,309 of DATNCR010000217.1, read as the reverse complement.
TTACCAGCAGGATGGATTATCAGATCCGCTCGATATTCGTCAGTGGCAAGAGCGAACCGGCCACGATCTGGTATTCAACGCCGGACTTTTCCGTGAGAATTACGCGTATCTCGGCCTGCTCTACGGAAACGGCCGCTCGTTGGGGAGCAAGAGGCACGTCACGTGGTTGGGATTGTTTGTGGCAGAACCGGCAGAACATCACTCACGCCGCGCGCGGGTCTTGGACTTGAGCTATGACGCCTTCGATGAGCGACGACCCCCCTATCGAGAGGTGGCTCAATCCCTCATGCTCCTGGACCGGACAGGAAAAATCCGTGTGCGTCAAACCGGGAAACGCGCACATCAGACCCTCGTCGCAGAACAAGGCAATGGACATCTCGTTATCCTTAAGACCACGGAAGTGGTGTCACTCTATGCCCTTGGAGAATGTCTGCGGGATGCCTTTCCCTCTCTACGCCAGGTCATGGCCATGGATGGAGGATCCTCTTCCGACGTCGCCGTCAGTCCCTCGCTCCGACAAGCCATGTCTAGGGCGGCCGGTGTACACACCGGGCTACCACTGTTAGAAGGCATCACCACTGCTCACGTCGGATTGCCAGCCGTGATTGGAATCAGCCCGCGCCGCGACCACCCAGACGACAAACTCCGGTAGACCAGATGAGCGTGGTGCGATGCACGTGGAACGACCTGGTTGGAGAAAACCTTTTCGATTCGGAAGATCCTCGATGATCCATACGTCAGGGAGATGAGGCGAACGTCCAACCAGAATAGCCTCATGAGACTAGCAGGATGATGCGTGGTGCTGGTGGACTTTCCCCAATATCCTTTAGCGGCGGCCTGATTCAACCGGAAATCCGGCTGCAAGCCAGGCATTCATACTGCCGCTCACGTTGTAGACATGGCGATAACCTAAATCGGCCAACGTTTCTGCGGCGATGTTGCTGCGGCGACCGGATTGGCAATAGACGACAATATGGTCGTCAAATTGGGCGCCGAGCTCACGGTGGCGTGCCATAATTTCACGGAAATCGATGTTGAAATCGGTTCCGGGAATGAAGCCTTTCGCATGTTCTTCAGGAGAGCGCACATCGATCAGCACAAAACCCTTCTGGGTACTCGAAGGGGCTTTCGTCAATCCAGCCTCCAGTTGCTGGACCGTCAACAGATACGAGTGGTCGGCCGATACCAACGTCACTGTCGCGATGAGCGTCATACACAGGCCGGCAATGATCATGGCAATTCGTGTATTCATGAGGGGGCTCCTGATTACAGCGATGATGAATGCGATTCGATAGAGAACGATTCTGCCTACTATGATAGGAGTCGTATGAAGAGTTGGTCAAGCCTCATATGTGCGCTCCTCCTGCTCCTGGCTGGCTGCGGCGAGGGTGCGAAGCTTGTGCAGGACACAGGCGATGGAGGGGTGGCGACGTACCCGTTCAAGGGGGAGCAAGGCTCTCTCCTTTCCCCGTTTCGGGAGGAAGCTCTCGCCTTGATGCGGGATAAATGCGGCCGCAGTTATACAATTGTGCGGGAAGGGGAAGCCAAAGGAAGGGCACGTGTCGTCGGTGTTGAAGGATCTCAAGAAATCGTGCAGGAGCGGCGGTGGGGGATTGAGTTTCGGTGCAAATGAGTGCTGCGAACGTTTCAGCATCCTGCTAAGGCGTTGCAACCTGCTGCCGTGTCAGATCATCGATCGTCAGAAGACTGATTAACGACACTCCTTCCTGTTCGACGCGTGCGCGCCCATCTTGTTCTTTCCGATCTACGATCACGAGGGCTTCACTTACCACAAGGCCGGCTTGCCGAGCCGCGGCAATCGCTTTCAGCAGGGACCCACCGCTCGTCAACACATCGTCGACAATCAACGCGCGATCTCCCGCACGTACGGCCCCTTCAATCAGCTTCCCCAATCCATGGTCCTTCGCGGTCTTCCGCACCACGAAGGTCCGCCATTCCCGTTGTGGAGTCGCCCGGTAGCAATAGTCAGAAATGGTCGTGGCAATTGATATTGCGCCGATTTCGAGCCCCCCAAGACAGTCGATGGTCACTCCGACCAATGCGTCATACGCGAGATGCCCCACGAGCCGGCGCGACCCAGGATAGGCCATGAGCGATCGACAATCGACGTAGAAGGGGCTCTTCAACCCGGAAGCCAGTGTGAACCCTGTCACGGGGTCCCACTTGAACGCGTAAGTCTCATGAAAGGCTTTTGCTAGCTGAACCTTGAAGGGCGACATCCTATTACTCAATTACAGGTTCCCCATTCTACACTCGGCAATGGCCCAAATAGAATCCTACTCGTATATTAATTCCACTGCGTCACCGCGCAATACATCGTCCGATTCTGTTCAAGCAAATCGCTTTACCTGCTCTGTTAGCGTGTTCGCAACAAGACTCAGATCGAATGGCCAGGCGTAACGAAGTTCGACCCCGGGATGCTGAGGCCGCAGATGATCGAGGATTTCAGGAATTTCAATCTCCGAGTGAGAACCGCCTGGCGTAAACATCGTCGTGATGACAGTAATGTGTGTCGCACCCTTCTTAATAAGTTCCTCCACCGACTCTTCCAACGTCGGCGCGCAGAACTCATTGTACGCCACGGCGAAGAGCGCCTCCCCCAGGTTGGCCCGTAACTGAGCAGCCACCGCCTCAAGTCCTGCTTGATAGGGGTCTGTCTCCGGTGTCCTCGGCCACCGGCGAATGCGTGTGTCCAACTCATGTTCCTCTGCCGACATCGGCGTACCTGCCGCTCGCCGCTGCCCTTCTAACCGCTTCAGTTTCGTGATCAATTCCTGGGGGCAACCCTTGGGAATACCCCCGTGTCCCACAAGAATCACTCCCTGTACAGCAATCGCCATCAGCGAACTCCTTTCCCCAGAGATGAAGGTTCACACATGATTGCGCAACATCAGTTCTTTCGGATGCGGATTGAGATAGACCTGGTCACGGATGTAGCCGACGTCGAAGACCTGGACATAGTGCTTGATCAGGGTCAAAGGGACGATCAAGGGCGTGAGCCCGTGATGGTAATCTCCGATCACACCCAGCAGCTCCGCTTTCTCGTGAGCGCCGAGTCGTGCTTTGAAATACCCCAACATGTGTTGGAGGACGTTCACGTGCTTGCGCACCGTCGCCTTCACGGCCAACGCTTCCATGAAGAGTTTTCCATACCGGCGGGCGAGTTCCTTGGGCCGGTGCTGATGGGCCTGACCGACCAGCCGTCCGAGCAATTCATATTGCTGCGGGTGATGGGCCAACAGCAAGTATTTGTGGATCGTGTGGAACTGCACCAGGGCCTGCCTCGTA
>DATNCR010000215.1:0-5816 GCA_035607135.1 Nitrospiraceae bacterium | reverse complement strand
TATTTCTGATGTGTCTCAAACTGGGAGACGGCCAGGTCGAATTGCGCCCGGCATTCCGCACAACGGAGCCACACCGCATCTTGAAACACATCCATCTCCCGAACCGACAGGGCGGGAGCATGGGTGCCCAAACAGGTCTTCAGAGCCACGAGCCCATCCGGCTGTGCAGGTCTTGATTCAGGTGAAGAAGGCTCCATAGCTGATGCCTTCCGGGTGACCGCATCGGCGGTTACCCGATGCACCATACGGCAGGAACTGCACGTCAGCACCACGATGCAATCCGGCTCGACGCGCTTGACCGTCAAACAGAGCGGATGCACCGACCAACATTGTTGGAGAAAGGCTCCACTACGGATCACATCTGCCATCGATCGTCCTCACACCGATACAGGGTGCCAGCCCGGTTCATCTGGTTTGTTTTGTTTATCTGGTTAGTTCCGTTCAACCAAAAAAACCAGATAAACAAGATAAACCAAACAACGATCTTCTTAGAGCGCCCACAGAGCCACCATCACCAACACGCCGACCGCATAGGGGACCGCACAAGAATAGAGCAATGCCGATCGGGCACGGCCCTGCGACTCGGTGCGCGATAGTTGCTCCTTGTAGACGAATTCACGAGAAAGGATCAAGACCGTCAATGTCAACGCCAGTACCTGAGTTGTCCTGGCCCATGTGTAGTAACCACTGAGAAGGAAGTTCGCCGTAAAATACCCGCTCAAGAGAAGAACGAGCGGTGCAAGGACGAACTGGACCACATTGGGGAAAATGGCCTGCCAGCCCGAACGGGCTTCCACTGGACCTGATTGTGAATTGGAGTTCACGACCCGACGGCCACCGGAGTCGCGACTTTCGGCGAAGAAGAAGGAGTCCCTTCATCGGCGGCGCGGCAGGTCTTGCACATGCGGGGACGGGCTTTCAGGAACGAGACTTTACCGGTGGCCAAGCAGCTGTAATGGACGAACTCCTCGCACAAACTGCAACGGGACCACCCGCCGGAAAGAAACGTTTTGTTACGGTAGAGGGCTTCGTTGCAGACCTTGCAATTCCGGGGTTCAATCCCCAGCAGCATGGGCTCCCACGTTCCGCCGCCTTTTCGGATACTCATACCTTGGAGTATAGCGAAGCAATCCGCTGGAAAACAAGGCGGAGAAGGGGAGTGTCCAGGTGCCCTTTACTGCGCGCATCGAACGATATATATGTTCCCTCCAAGCTTGCTCGTGTTTTCTCTAGGGATGGGGGCTGATTGATCTTCTACTGCGCGCAGCGTTCTCACCCGCCCACCCACTGGCACGCCGGGACGTGCCATTAGCCCGGGCGAGGGCCTTCCGATTTTCCCACTTTGGCCTTGAGGGGAACAGCCAGACTGTCCTTCACTGCGCGCATCGGACGCCTCTTCTTTCTGATGATCCTTCCAAGCTTGCTTGTTTTTCCTATTTGGGAATGGCACCCGTGTTGGTCCCACTGCGGCCGTCGAACGAGCACATTCTGATTGTGCGCGTTCCGGGAGCAAGGGACCAGCGCGGGTGTCATTCCCTCCCCTTCTGTTTGACAGCCTCCAGACCTTTTGTTACGCTCCGCGCCGATTGGCGCCACTCCCCCAACAAGACCGAGATCTCATGAACATCAAGGACTATCTCGGAAAAAAGCGGATTGAAGTCGATCGTTTCTTGGACCAGGTGACGCCACCTGTTGCCACCCCACCGACCACGCTCCACGAAAGCATGCGATACAGCCTCATGGCGGGAGGGAAGCGAGTCCGTCCGATCCTGGCCATTGCCGCGGCGGAAGCGGTGGGACAACCTGCGCCGGGGTTGATGCCGGTCGCCTGTTCGCTGGAACTGATCCACACCTACTCCTTGATTCACGACGACCTGCCGGCGATGGACAACGACGACTTCCGCCGTGGGAAACCCACCAACCACAAAGTCTATGGCGACGCAATGGCGATCCTGGCAGGCGATGCGCTGCTGACGATGGCTTTCGACCTCTGCAGCCGCCCGGACCTCATGAAGGGCTGCGACCCGGCACGCCAAGTGCGCCTGATTCAAGAACTGGCATACGGCTCAGGAAACGTGGGGATGGTAGGTGGTCAGGTGCTTGATATCCAGGCCGAGAACAAAGACATCGACCTTCCCACGCTCCAGAATATCCACAAACATAAGACCGGCATGTTGATTCGCGCAGCGGTACGGATGGGTGCCATTGCAGGGGGCGCAAAGGATCGTCAACTGGACGACCTCACGAGTTATGCCGAGGATGTCGGACTGGCCTTCCAGATTGCGGATGATGTGCTCAACGTCACGGGAACGCGTGAGGAACTGGGCAAGAATCCCAATACCGACGCGGAACGTGGAAAGAAAACCTACCCGACGTTCTACGGAGCCGAGGGAGCGAAAAAACTTGCAGACGACTGCATCAACCGCGCAATCGCGCGCCTCTCCTCGTTCGGTCCGGACGCCGACCCGCTCCGCGAACTGGCCCGCTACATCACCTCGCGGAAGAGTTAGGACGGTCGGGGTAAGGAGTAAGGGGTGTCGGAAGCACACACGCACCGCCGAGAGTTTCTCTTTCGTCTCTTCTCTTTTCGAGTCACCTCTCACCCTTCACGCCTTACCTGTCTATGAAGGCCCTCGTCACCGGTGCAACCGGATTTGTCGGCGGGGCAGTGGCACGCGCGCTGGTCCACCGCGGCATCGAGGTCCGCGTCATAGCGCGCGCCGGAGCCGATCTCCAGAACCTCCAGGGGCTGACCGTCGAACGGGTCGAGGGCGATCTGCGCAATCAGGACTCCTTGCGCCATGCACTCACCGGCTGCCGGCAGCTCTACCATATCGCGGCACACTATGCGTTGTGGGCTAAGGATCCGTCGATCTTCTACGATGTGAACGTCACCGGCACGAAGACCCTGCTGGAAGCGGCCCGGGACGTCGGCACCGAACGGATCGTCTACTGCAGTACCATCGGCGCGATCGGCATCCCGCCAGAAGGAGGACTCGGCACCGAAGAGACGCCCGTTGTGTTCGAGCAGATGGCCGGCCACTATAAACGGTCGAAGTACCTCGCAGAGCAGGAGGTCTTGAAGCTCGCGAGGGCCGGGCTGCCGGTCGTCATCGTGAATCCGAGTGCCCCGGTCGGCATCGGCGACGTGAAACCGACCCCGACGGGGCAGGTCATCGTCGATTTCATGAAGGGCCGCATGCCGGCCTACATCGAAACTGGGATGAATATCGTGGACGTCGATGACGTAGCCATCGGCCATTTACTCGCAATGGAGAAGGGTCGGATCGGCGAGCGTTACATTCTGGGCAGTGCGAATTTGATGCTGCGTGAGGTGTTTGAAATCTTAAGTCGCCTCACCGGCATCAATGCGCCCTCGATCAAGTTGCCGCGATTGGCAATCCTGCCGCTGGCTTATCTCAATCTCTGGATGGCGAACATCACAGGGCACCCGCCGCGCATTCCACTGGAAGGGGTGAAGATGGCCAAGTACAAGATGCACTACGACTGCAGCAAAGCCATCCGAGAACTCGGTATCCCGCAAACCCCTCCGGAAGTGGCGCTGGAGAAGGCGGTGCGCTGGTTTAGAGACCACAAATACTTGTGAGAGTTCAACCGTAATTCCTTTAACTTCGGCCTCAGCGCTCAACACTGATGGAGATCATCGCCCTCTTCTTCAAGACCATCCTCTTCCGTCCCTATGTCTTCGTCTTTCTGGCCGCGTTCTTGTGTGTGGCGATCAAGCTGATCGGCTGGCCGCGCACCTGGCGGTTCTGGCTGATTAGTTGGGCCACAGCCTTTGTCTGTGAATTTTCTTCCACGCGCAACGGCATTCCCTTCGGGTGGTACCACTACAATGGCTCGACCGTGGGCCAGGAGCTCTATTTCTCCAACGTTCCGTTCATGGACTCGATCTCGTTCAGCTTTCTGCTCTACGCCGCCTATTGTGTCGCGCTCTGCCTCCTCCTCCCACCCACACAATCCTCGTCTGCCGCTCAACCCCTGCTCACACCGCTACGTTTCGACCTCGCAGCGCGAACCAATTGGTCCGTGCTGTTGCTCACGGCCTTCTTGTTTGCCTTCATCGACATGGTGATCGATCCCGTGGCGCTTCGCGGCGACCGCTGGTTCTTGGGAAAGATATACTACTACCCCGATCCAGGCATACACTTCGGTGTGCCATTCGCCAACTACGTCGGGTGGGCTGTGGTCGGGCTCATCTCCCTCGCCATCTACTTTCCGCTGGAACGACGGCTTCCCGCACTCTCGCTGCCACTCTCTGTCACACCTCGCCTCCTGTTGGGCGTCGGCCTCTACTATGGTGTCCTGGCCTTCAATCTCAGTGTGACGTTTTGGATCGGCGAATCGTTCATGGGAATGAGCGGGCTGCTGATGCATCTTCCTGTCATCGCATTGCTGATGTTTCGCCTCGCAGGGCCGCGTGGGGTCTCTTGCCCGGGGTAACCCCGGTGGCAATCATACAAAAGACTTTGTATAGTGCATGGAGGTAGCCATGCGAACGAAACTGATCGTCTTCATCACCGTGGTGGGCCTCGCGATAGTCGGTGCGTTCGGATGGGTGGGGTATCACGTGTTCACGACGGGCTTTAGCGCCAAGATGGATCCCCATCCAATCGAGGTGTTCCTGGCACGCCAGATCCGTCATCTGGCCATCCCGATCGAACGACGCAATACACCCAACCCGGTTCCGCGCACCCCCGACATGATGAAAGAATCGCTGGCGCATTTCGCCGATCACTGTGCCACCTGCCATGCCAACGACGGCAGTGGTCAGACACAGATCGGCAAGAACGTGTACCCGAAGGCGCCAGACTTACGATCGGCCGACACGCAATCGATGTCGGACGGTGAGATCTTTTGGGTCATTCACAACGGGATCCGGTTCACCGCGATGCCGGCATGGGGAGAGAATGACCTCGACAACGATGTGGGCAGTTGGAAGCTGGTCCATTTTATTCGCCATCTCCCACAACTAACACCGGAAGAGCTCGACCGGATGAAAACGTTCAATCCCAAATCAGCGGCAGCACAGACCGATGACGGCCATCATCATTAGTAGGCTTCGGAACACCTACAGCGGGTATGCCGGAGTGTCACCGGCCTGCACAGCTGAGCAACAGGAATACATCTCGCAGGAAAGCCGAGCGAGACTGAGGAGGGACGGGATGAGGTGGAAATCCAATCTATCTACGTCGCGCTTTCCTCGCAGATCTCGAGCTTCACGCACCACAGTCTGTGGCACTGACAGACGTGTTCAGCATCCTGCCCATTCATCGACGACTGAAGGAGAGAAGGTCTGTTATGTGGTTACGTCTGATTGTGACACTCACGTGCCTCTTCATTTCGATGCCAAGCTTCGCCACAGGTACCGACCAGCATGTGCTCGGCACGGTGATGGCCATTGACGCGAAGCATCTCGAAATCAAAACGTCCAAAGGTCTGGTGAACGTGCAGGTGAATAAAAAGACCCGGTATAAGGACGAGCGCAATCCGAAAAACGCGACCATGCCTGAGGTCGGCGATCGTGTCATTATCAAAGCCACAAAAGGCGAGAAGAAGAGCGACCCCCCGTTGCTCGCCACCGAAATCCATTTTTCCGCAGCCAAGCGCGTACCGGCCCCCCTGCAGCCGGTTCCAGTTCAGTAAGGTGATCGGATGCCGACGGATTACGCCACGCGAGACTTCAAGAGCCATTTCTTGAGTGGCGGGATTCGAGGGGCACTCATTCGGGTTCTGATTACGGGCATCGCGGTATTTCTGGCGGTCATGATCGTGCCCGGCCTTGAAGTCACCTC
>DATNCR010000303.1:0-5027 GCA_035607135.1 Nitrospiraceae bacterium | reverse complement strand
AGATCGGCAGCGATTCTCGCTTCTTGTCCGTCCTGAAGATTCACGACGAAAACAGACGCCGCGGTGGGATCAAATGTTTCATAGGCAAACAGCGCGGTAAAGCGCGATCGGTAGGTCGGCCCGCTGCCCTCATTTTTTCGGCCACGTTCGGCTTTTCCAATATCGATGGGCTTAATCTTCTTAGAGCCCTGTTGCAACTCGATCAAGGCCCCTTCTGCAAAATATTCGTCATCGCCACACAGCTGAACTTCGATTTCCATATTGGGCATATCCACGACTTTCTTGATGAACTCGTCGGGCATACGCACATCCATCTTCCGCTTCTTCGACTCTGCCGCTTCCTGCCGGCCGAAGGCTTCAAGCCGATAGCGTTTGGTCCGGAGGATGGCACTGGCTCCACAGGGATCTTTTTCCGGATCGGCTCCCACACGCGTGACCATGGAGGCGTGCTGGAGGACTTTCTTCACCTCCTCCGGGGTGTTGGCCTTCTCCATCGGCACCCGTCCAGCCTCCAAGGCCTTCTGTGCCTCTTCGGCTGAGAGCTTCACGTCAATGGCCAGGACTGGCTGGAGACCGATAACCGTCAATAGGCCCACAACCGCGCAGGCGGCGACACCACCAACTCGCGCCACTGATATCAGGCATCGCACGCGCATCCCTCCTTCCCGAAACACCACGAAGAATGTTGGGGCGGCATTGTACGAAAACCTCTACCCCTTTGCAATAATCAGCCTGAGAAGCGAGCCCAGTTGGCATAGGGCTTGGTGATATAGAGCTGGTCGAGATCGATCGGCACTCTCACACCCGCTTGCGTCATCAGCTGAGAAACCAGGCGGAGTGGCAAACCGACCACGGTCGGAAAATCTCCCGCAATGGAATCGACCAAGTCGCCTCCGGTTCCTTGAATCGAGTACGCACCGGCCTTGCCGAGACTTTCTCCCGTTTCCAGATAACGTTCGTACACTCCTCCATCGAATCGCTTCATCCGAACGACAGTCGTAGATACACCGACGACGTCTATTGCACGAGCGAAGCAGGCGAGCGCGACCGCTGTGTGCACATAATGATCACGACCGGCCAGACGTCGAAGCATCGCACGGGCCTCTACCAGATCGGCCGGCTTCCCGAGGACGCCTTGATCCAACTCAATTACCGTATCGCTCCCGAGCACGATCGCCTCCGGCTCTTGTTTCGCAACCGATTGGGCCTTCCCCTGGGCAAAGGACATGACCTGCTCGATCGCCGGACGGTCCGCCACCAGCCGCTCCTCGAACGATGGGCTTTTGACGTCGAATAGGAGGCCCAACAAGGCAAGCAACTCGTGGCGACGTGGAGAGGTGGAAGCCAGAATGAGTGACATCTACAATATCGGAGAGGTTTCGGCAGAGGAAAAGTCAGAGGCCTCAGTGAGACTCGCAACACGGATGCGAAAATCGGCGAGCACCTGCTCCAAATCGGTGACCGAAGAGACTCGGAACATATCGGCTCGAAGCGAGGCGGCATGGGGAAATCCTTTGCAGTACCACCCCAGATGTTTGCGCATTCGCCGAAACTGGCCCTGCCCACAGGCTGCTTCGAACCGTCGAGCATGGTCGAGCAACATCTCGAAGCGAACGTCCAGCGACGGCACCCACGGTTCGGGCCCCTCCATAGGCAGACGTTGCTGCAGAACGAACCGCACCTCCTCTTTCTGCCGAAAGAACCAGGGAGATCCGAGCGCGGCTCGCCCGACCAACACGCCATCGACTCCGGTGTCCCGCACGCGACGGACGACGTCATGATAACTATGCACGTCTCCATTGCCAAACAGCAACGTCCCGCTTCCCCGCACGATCTCCGCCGCCCGAGCAATGGCATTCCAGTCCGCTTCCCCTCGATACATTTGTTGCAACGTGCGGCCATGCAGGGAAATGACCGCCGGCTGCTCCATCAGAAGATGTTCGATCCAACGATCAACGACCACCACGTCGTAGCCGAGGCGTGTCTTGACAGACAAAGGGATTGTATGTCGGACGAGCGGGCGGGCAGCCTTCCGCTGTTCGTTCATTCGCCAGATCGCTGCGACTCTGCCTGGCTTGAGCCCCGCGCCATCAAGCGTCTGGCCGGCTGCCCAATCGGTGATCCCCTGTCGAGCAGCCTGCATAATGGCCTGGGCCACATCCGGCGTTCGGATGAGCCCTGCTCCTGATCCCGATGAGGCAACACTCCGTGAAGGACAACCCATGTTGATGTCCAATCCATCAAACCCTAACTCACACACGGCATGGGCGGCCTGATAGAAGAGGTCCGGCTCTTTTCCATAGAGCTGCGCGATGATCGGTCGCTCAGCCTCATGATAAATGAGGGAATCCAACAAGAACTCGGGTCCGCGACACACGTCATGGACATGCGTGAACTCGGTGAAGGAGACGTCCGGCTTCCCGTGCATCGCCACGGTATGGCGAAACGTCGCATCGGTGACCCCATCCATCGGCGCCATCCCGATGACCGGTCTGGCGAGTGATTGCCAGAAACTCATCGGGTTCTCTCCATCTCCATCTCCATCACCGACTCTCCCACTTCATTTGCCTGTGCGTAGGCCAGGCGCAACATGGCACCTTCCTGCTCGACGCAGACCCGTGACTCCGGTACGCGCTCCGTCACAAACTCGAGAAATCGTTCGATCTTGAGGAGAAAAAAATCGTACGAATGCGTGAGCGGCCGTGGTGATCGAAACCAGAAGGACACAAACTCTGTCAGGCAGATGCCCCGATCCGCCAGAATCCGGCAGGTCTGCGGGAACATCCCGGTAAGGTCTCCTCCCCAATGGAGAATCTCGTGAGAAACGTAGGACGTGCGATACCGTGTTAACCCGCTCGCTTCCGCGGCCACGTCTTGCCACTCCGGACCTGTCACAGAGACTTGTCCCGAAATAATTTGCGCGTAGCGCGCATAGTCGTCGCGTAACTGCCGTCGATCAGATCGACATAATGGCTCCTGGACTGGGACTTGGCACGGCATCAGTTCCATCAACTGTGTGACAGCGGTTTCTCTGGCCATCGCCTGCTGAACGAGAGGAGAAAAGCGCCGAACGGCTTCCACATACTCCTCCACAATCATCTCAATCGGTTTGGTGTCTACTTCAAGCGCCACCGCCCGGAGGCTGACAAGGTTTGAATGGGACAGAACCTGTTCGAGCATGGTGAAGAGGATCGACGGAATCGGAGCGGCATGGGCGTCAATCCATTCAGGTAGCCCCTCTCCCCCCTTTGGCTCACCAACCGACTCATGGCAGGCCAGCCCCGCTATGTGGATTTCTACGACACGCTCCAAAGGAAATTCGTCGAGGAATTGCCCGACGAATTGTTCGAGAGAGACCCGTCGGCACGCGGCGGTGTAGCGATAGACGGTCCAGAGATGTCCGATGTCCAGCACCAGACCGCAGGGCACGGACGCGGTCACGAGCCGGAAAAAATCAGGAATCGGCATCGTGCCTGCGGCAAAATATGTGAGCGGCGGCATCTCCAAGAGAAAGAGCGGCGCAGTTCCATCTGACCGCCTGCTCTGACGATCCATCGCCTGTTGAACCGTCGAGATATTGTGAGCCACGACCTTGGCACTCAGCGGTGTATACAGTGGCGGCACATATGTGCCGAACGAGTAGCCTGCTATCTGCTTCATCGCACATTCATGATTTAGCCAGAGACTCTGCAGGCTATTGAGCTGCGTAACGATCTCGTAGACATCCTGCTGAAAGAACGGAGACGCTTGCACGTCCGGCTGAGTGATCCACAAGCCGTCGCCGTGGTACGCGAGCGGGATATCCGGCATCGCCTGTCGAACCCTTGTCAGTGCGGTCGTCGTCGCCTTAAAGACTTCGAGATAGCCCGGCTGGAGTCCTTGCTCCCTGAACCTGTTGACCAGCTCGAACAGATCGGGAGTATAGACGTCGACGGACAGCCCCATCCCCTGCTTCGGGATTTCCCTGAGGCGACGCTCAAAGTCCTGGTGGATGAAATCGGGATCAACCATCGATCACCCCTTGTGCTGCTCCCACAAATGGCCTAGTCTATTCTTCGAACCCCTTGTTTGACAAGGGAAGCCCCAATCACGGAGCAGGGGGCGCCGTCTGCTATACTTGGCTTACGTCGCCGGAGGCGGAACCCTCACGAATCGTGCAGACGCGAGTCGGGGGAGATCTCGGACCCATGCCGACCGACGATGACAAGCCTTTCAAGACGGCACATCTCAAACACACTATGGTTGCCCATATGATGACACCAGGGATCGTGCAAATTCCGGGAGACGTCTCGGTCAGCGAGGCAGCGCTGCTGCTCGAACGAGAACAGGCGCCCTGCCTGCTCATCAAGGATACCGACACCCGATTCGGCCTCATGACGCCGACCGACATCGTCAAGAAAGTCGTCGCTCAGGGGCTCGAACCGCACGACATCGAAGTCCGGACGATCATGACACGCCCTGTACAGTTCATCGAGTACGATGAGGCCTTAGCTGATGCCTCGACACTGATGGTGGCCACAGGTGCCTCTCTCTTGATTGTCACCAAGCAAAACCAGCCGGTTGGGGTACTCAGTGCACAGGACCTGATGCTCACGCCCTCCCGACGTGACACGAAGATCCCCGTCGTCGTGAGTGTGCTCGGAGGAGCCTCGGCACAGGGTGCTCATTATAATGCCATGATCACCCAGCTCAACCACGTCGGTGCGTTGGTCGAATCGGCGACGAAGCTCGCGCCAAAATCGAACGTCGTACTGGCGTTTTCCATTTCTGGTCAAAACACTCCCCTGACCATTCGTGGAAGGGTTCTGGCAAGCAAGATTCCCGAAGCAACGCCCCATGAGCCAACAAGCGAGACCACTACCTGGTATGTCGATATTCAGTTCACCGACCTTTCGTCTGCCGATCTCTCGCGTATCAGGGCCTGGGCACTTCAAACCATGCCTTCTTCATCCACTCGGTCCTAATCACAGACATATGCTTCGTTCTTTTGACCAATAGGTAATCAGCTGATAGAATTTTTGTGTCCC
>DATNCR010000302.1:0-2413 GCA_035607135.1 Nitrospiraceae bacterium | reverse complement strand
CGTTGAACTCGGGAGAGCGAGCCACCAAGGCATCGAACGCCCATTCCTGAGAGTCCCGCAGGAGCTCGAGGATGCGATCGGTAATAGTCTGTTGTGTTGACATTTGGGCACCTCCTTGCCGCGATAAAATGTAATGACCTCGAGAACGTGCACAGAGTGTGACCCCGGCGTTGGAGCGCCGGAGACTGGGAAATCGGTCGCGTTGGGAAAGAAAATGAAGCGCGATAGGTAGTCTCTCGACCCACGGCTTCCAACCGAATTCAATCGTCACGATCTCACCGGCAATTTGTATAGGTCTGATCGCCAAAGACCTGAGAGGTGCAGTTCGTAGTTCGGCTGCCACGTTGATAGCTATCGTACTGCACGTCGCCGAAACGCCGGTGACTGAGAAGGCGTGGCGTACATGCCGGAGTGGACACCCTGCCCGGTCTAATCTGAAGGCCCCTCACATAGGAGAGTCGTATGAAACTCTTCTTGGTACTCCTTGCGCTGTTCATGCCCATTCCTGTCTTCGCCCTCGATGCCTCGACCATGAAATCGATTGAGGACTACTGTCAGACTACTAACGATCCACAGCAGTGCCTCACGTCATTCCTCGATGATGCACGAGCTTTTGCCCAGGCGAGAGCAACGGAAAGAGGAACGCGACTTCCAACTCGCGCTCGCGCGTAAATCAGCGCACACAAACTCCCAGGAAAAGTAGCCCTTGTCACCGGCGGCACCCTCCACCAAAATATAATGAATTGAGGCCTGCCTCCTGGGTTAACCGTTTGCAGCATGTATTATCACTTCGACCGAGTGTTCCTGATGGTCGTCCACAAGAGGAATAGCATTGCCCTGTTGCTCGACGCCATCAACCAGCATCCTCATCTTCCCGCTCCCGGCGCTGACTTGTAAGACGTGAATATGGTAGGGCGTGTCCCGATATCGGTAGTGTACCGTGAACCCATTCCAATCCACCGGAAGGCATGGAACAACGTGTAGTTTGTTGACTTCTAGCCTTAACCCAAGGAGTGATTCTACGATCAGTCGGTATGTCCAGCCCGCCGAACCCGTATACCACGTCCATCCACCGCGACCGATATGCGGCGGGACCGCATAGACGTCGGCCGCGACCACGTACGGCTCTACTTTGTAGATGGCGATCCCCTTCGGAGATTGTGCATGGGTGATCGGGTTGATTATGGCCAACAATTCCCAGGCACGCCGGCTGTCACCCAAGGCAGCAAATGCCATCGCCGCCCAGGCCGCGGCATGTGTATACTGCCCCCCATTTTCTCGCACCCCTGGGACGTATCCTTTGATATAACCTGGATTCAAAGGCGATTTGTCAAACGGCGGATCCAACAGTTGGATCAGCGCATGATCCCGGCGAATGAGGCGCCGATCCACTGCGCCCATCGCAATGCGCGAGCGCGTGGCATCCCCCGCTCCGGAGAGCACGGACCAGCTTTGCGCAATCGAGTCAATCTGGCATTCTTGGTTACTCGCCGACCCGAGGGGCGAGCCATCATCAAAGTACGCACGGCGATACCAATGTCCATCCCAGCCATGCTGCTCGATGTTCTGGCGCAAATCTGCTCCTTCGGTCTGACAGCGTTGAGCGAAGCAGAGGTCCCCACGCAGGCGTGCCACCTGCGCGAATTGCATGAGCACGTCATACAGGAAAAATCCCAACCAGACGCTCTCGCCTTTGCCCTGTTCGCCGACCATGTTCATGCCGTCGTTCCAGTCACCAGAACCGATGAGTGGGAGGCCGTGCTCGCCACGCGTGAGGCCTTTCAGGATGGCCTGCATGCAGTGCTCATACAAACTAGCCACTTTTTCAGACCGGCCTGGGAGATCGTAATACGAATCCTCCTCTTGGTTGACGGGGCGACCTTCGACGAAATGGATGGGTTCATCCAAAACCCCGCGATCTCCTGTGCTCAGTACGTAACGGCATGTCGCCAGGGGCAGCCAAAGGTAATCATCCGAACAGTGCGTGCGTACGCCCCGGCCGGACGGAGGGTGCCACCAGTGCTGGACATCACCTTCCTGAAACTGTCTGGCTGCGCAGAGCAGGAGATGCTTGCGCACAAGGCGCGGCTCGGTGTGAATGAGTGCCATCGAATCTTGAAGTTGATCGCGGAAACCGAAAGCACCACCAGATTGATAGTATCCGCTCCGCGCCCACAGACGGCACGCGAGCGTTTGATACAAGAGCCAGCCGTTGGTCAGCACGTTCAGGGACGGGTCCGGCGTCTCTACGTTAATGCCGCCGAGTGTGTGTTTCCAATACTGCCACACCGCTTCGAGCGCGCCATGTGCAGCAGCGGGTCCTTGGAAGCGAGATATCAATTGTCTGGCCTCATCGACATTTCGTCCGACACCCAGCCTGAACGTGATTTCACGCTCTTGCCCGGCCGCCAAC
>DATNCR010000266.1:0-20850 GCA_035607135.1 Nitrospiraceae bacterium | reverse complement strand
TCTCATTGTGGAGGCCGCTCCCAATGGTATGCTGCTCGTTGACGAGGGTGGAACGATTGTGATGGTGAATACCTCCGTACTCCGTCAGTTCGGCTACGGGAGGGACGAGTTGCTTGGCAAGTCGGTCGAGATGCTGATTCCGGAACCGTTACGATCAGATCACCGGCAGTACCGAGCTGGGTTCACGCGGACTCCTCAGGTGCGATCGATGGGGAGCGGGCGCGAGCTATTTGGCATACGAAAAGACGGGAGTGAGCTGGCTGTTGAAATCGGACTCACGCCTATTCAGACGGCCAAGGGGATGAGGGTGTTGGCATCGATCGTGGATATTTCTGAACGCAAACGTCTGGAGATGCAACTCCGACGGGCTGAGCGATTGGCCGAGTTGGGCACACTGGCGTCGGGCATGGCGCATGAAATCGGTACGCCGATGAATGTGATTCTCGGACGTGCGGAATATCTCCTTCAGCGTGCCACCGATGAGGGGATGAAGAAGGGCCTGACCACGATCATCACGCAGGTCGAGCGAATCACCAAGGTGATGAAACAACTCCTTGCCTTTGCCCGGCGAAGGTCACCGGAGTGGCAGACCGTCGATCTGGGGGAGATCGTGGACGATGCTCTGGAGATGTTTCAAGAACGGATTGCCGAACGTTGCATCACAATTGACAAGGCGATTGAATCGTCATTGCCTCCTGTCCGTGCCGATCGGGACCAACTCATCCAGGTGCTCATCAATCTTGTGATGAATAGTCTCCATGCCATGCCGGAGGGAGGGCAGCTCAGGCTGAGCCTCGCTCGTGAAGGCAGTTCCGTCTGCCTCAGTCTGGCCGATACCGGACTGGGGATGCCGGAAGAGATCCGTTCAAAGGTATTCGAGCCCTTTTTCACGACCAAGGATTTTGGGAAGGGCACCGGGCTAGGCCTTACGGTCGTGAAAGGCATTGTCGAGGAACATGGTGGCACGATCACCGTGGAGAGTGTCGTCAACAAGGGTACGACCTTTTGGATCCGCCTCCCTCTTGATAAAGCTCAGACCGCGTCGACCTCCTAACTCACCTCAATCCTCTCTCTCAGAGATTCAATCCCCAGCGGTCATTCATCTGTTGCAATCTGCAACAGATGCGAAGGTGGCATCTGTTGCCATATTCATCAGGCCCTGGTGTGCTCTCTTCCCCAGCCCTGCGTATGTCGAGAAAATCTTAAGCAAGTTAGCTCGGTTCTGGAATCCATCGCGTTCCGTCAGAGGGAGGGACCGTCTTGCATGGGTTGTGCATGGAGTACCATCAGAACGTGAAGTGAGTCTGATGCAGGGAGGGCGGAATGGTACAGGGGAGGAATCGCGCGGTGGTACTTATTGCTGAAGACGATCATGAGATGCGAAGTCTCCTGTGCGATGAGCT
The DNA here is from genome assembly GCA_035607135.1 of Nitrospiraceae bacterium. Lineage (GTDB taxonomy): Bacteria > Nitrospirota > Nitrospiria > Nitrospirales > Nitrospiraceae > Palsa-1315. Next base: position 19,447 of record DATNCR010000266.1, on the reverse strand, counting down.
GAACGATCTCGGAGTATTCATCCGAGAAGCAGCTGATGGGGATGAGGCTCTGCGGTCGGTGCTTGACGCTCGCCCCTCATTGATCCTTACGGACCTGCGGATGCCGGCCGGAGGGTTGGATTATATCGCCAGGCTTCGGACGTTTGCCCCGGGTGTGCCGATGGTGCTGATCACCTCATTTGGCGATCCTCAGATGAAAGCCGACGCGTTAGCTCTCGGCGTCGAGGCCTACTTTGATAAGCCGGTTCGCCTCAGCGAACTCAAAGGAGCCGTACGGCGTCTCTTAGGTCTGGTATTGGAAAGAAAACCGGCTGAGGCCTTGTAAGCTCTGGACCGTCACAGCATGTGAAAGGTATGAGATGGCCGGATCTCGAGAGGAATCACCTCGAAGTCCATCCGTTTGCTGTACTGGCCTATTATATGGGTACTCCATCCACTCTCTGCTCGACCATTTCCTCACGGTTGATGATTGGGGATGCGGGCATGATCTGAGCGGGTAAGGGCCTGAGACGGTGTCTCAACTAGCCTAACGGGCGTGCCTATTCATAATCGGACCGTGATACAATCGACCGACAATCATGCAGGCAATTCCAGGTACTACCTGGATAGGGAGGTATCGACATGAAGATGATTGAAGCCATCGTGAAGCCGTTCAAGTTGGATGACATCAAGGATGCGTTAGTGGAAATAGGAGTGCAGGGGATGACGGTGTCGGAAGTCAAAGGATTCGGACGCCAAAAGGGGAGTCACGAAACCTACCGGGGGGCCGAGTATACGACCGACTTTGTGCCCAAGGTGAAGATCGAACTGTATGTCGCAGACAACATGGCGAAGCGCGTGATCGAAACCATTGCGCGCGCCGCAAAGACCGGCAGCGTCGGAGACGGCAAGATCTTCGTGTCGGATCTCGAATCCGTGTTGCGGATCAGAACCGGTGAGACGGGAGAAAGCGCGCTGTGACGATGCTGTCGGAGCAAGGGCCGCAGGCGAGGTGTTAGCTCGGCTGTGCGGAATGATCGTTCCGCAGCTTGCGATGAAAGGTTGATCAGTGGATTGGCAGCGTCGATGATGGTCCTGCTGGTGTGGTTCCATCTTTTCGCCGCCATTGCCTGGATCGGTGGCATGCTGTTCCTGTCTGTTGTACTGGTCCCGGTGCTCAGGTGCGAGCCATTCGCGTCACAGAAGGCAGTACTCTTTCGGGCCATTGCCGGGCGATTCCGCGCGGTAGTCTGGGGTGCGATCGCCGTCCTTTTGTTCACAGGTCCCCTGTTGTTACATCAGCGGGGGATTCCGATCACTGATCCATCGGCATGGCCGATAGTTCTGGTGGCCAAGCTGGGGCTCGTGGCGCTCCTCCTTCTGTTGACCCTGCTCCACGATTTCATCCTCGGACCTCGGGTCTTACAGATTGCACAGATCCCCACAGAAAGCCGGACTCGGTTCGGGCACTCTCTGGTTTTGTGGTCTCCCTGGGTCGCTCGTTTCTCGCTCATTCTAGCGCTGGCCGTTCTGTTTGCCGCCGTCGTGCTTGTGCGGACTTAGCAGGCTACTAAAGAGGTACGTCGGCGCTCTCCATTGCGAGACGGGCGCACCCAGTGCGCAGGTGCGATCAGAATTTCGAGGTTCGAAGTTCAGAACATCTTGAAATTGGACCTCGAACCCTTCTCGCATGGTTTCTGCGTCTATCCGCCGGTTGTCTTCTCAGTGAAAAGCCAGCACAGGGCAGGGCATTCGGTGTAACACGGCATGAGATACGCTGCCGAGCACGAAGCGGGTAATTCCCTGCCGGCCCCTCGTGCCCATCAGAATCAGGTCCGAATGCCGTGTGGTAGCTTCTTGGAGGATCATGGCAGCCGGTGTTCCCAACAAGGCGATCCCGCGTGCCTGATAGCCGATGGCGCGCAGGCGTTCTGCCACACCGTCTATATAATCGCGTGCACTCAGTAAGGCTTGCTCCTCCAGTGTTTCTGCGGAGGCGGCATCGACCGGCCATGGCGGCTGGGTCGAGGGCAATAGGGTCAGCAGCGTCACCTCAACTGGATCGTGGAACGGTTTCAGCTGTAGAAAACGAACGGCGGATTCCGCGTCGGAGAGACCTTGGAGCGGCAGCAAGATCTGCTTCATGGCCTTGACCGATCCATTCACGATTAATGTGGCGCAGTGAGCCAGGGTGAGAATGCGGTGTGACACACTGCCGAACAGGCGCTCCTTGACTGGCCCAAGACCCCGTGCACCCATCACGATGAGATCGGTTTTCTGTTCCTCGGCCGTCGACACAATCAACTCTGCCGGAGACCCAATTCGAAGTTGTTTCGTCGAGGGGCCTGCGTGCATCGGGAGAAGGGACTGAGTCCGATCGAGCAGCCGCTCGCCGTCTTCCCGCATGCTCTCCTCGAGAGCCTTATAGAGCTCCTCCTGCACTTCCGGCAACATCATCGGATAGGCAGGTCTCGGGACATCCAATGCGTGAAGGAGGATGAGTTCCTCTGCCCGGGCGAAAAAGTTTAGCGCATGAACGGCCTCATAGGAATTATCCGACCCGTCAACCGCGAGTAGTGTTTTCATCGATAAGGCTCCTTTGTTCGCGGACCTGTACTCCCCGGAGAGGCAGGATGAAGATACCGCTGAAACCAGAGACTCGCATGTTCTGCAACCTGTTCGAGCGTGCCGGGCTCTTCGAAGAGGTGCGAGGCGCCCGGCACGATCACCAGACGTTTCGGGCAGGAAAGAAGTCGGTAGGCCGCTCGATTCATTTCGATAACGGGCTCGTCATCTCCGCCGAGGATCAGCAGCGTCGGTGCCGTCACCGACGGGAGATAGGATTCGGCCAGGTCCGGTCTGCCGCCCCGTGACACGATAGCCCGAATCGATGAGGGATCCCTTGCAGCCGCCTGCAGGGCTGCACCGGCGCCGGTACTGGCGCCGAAATACCCGATGCCTAGGTCCTTCGTGCTGGTCTCCTGTTCGAGCCAGGCTTTAGCCCACAACATTCGATCTGCCAGGAGGTCGATATCGAAGACCTTGCGGCGGTCTTCGGCTTCATCCGGAGTCAGGAGATCGAGCAACAGGGTGGCCACTTTCCCTTGCTGGAGATGGCGGGCGATAAAATTATTGCGCGGGCTGAATCGCCCGCTGAAGCTTCCGTGGGCGAAGACCACCATTCCAAGCGCCTCAGCCGGAAGGCCGAGGATTCCTTCAAGGGAGAGAGGGCCTTGCATAAGTCTGACCGCCGTTTCATTCATCACTGTCCTTCCGGTCGGCCGGGAATCGGGGCACTTCGCCTCTCCTCCCGTTTCCACTTTTGTTCCATAGAGAGATGCAGCAAATCTGATGCCCTTGCCTGAACAGCCGTGTGAGAGATGGTGAGGGTGAGGGCTGATTCATAAGGTGCGAAAAGTGAAAGTCATTCGGTCTCGTCCTTCTTTTCGCGTCTCACGGTTCACGTCTTCTGTGGCCTTTTGCCACAGGATGAAAAACCAGACTGTAGCAGGACTCCCTCCTATCCTCTTTTCAGCCATCCAAAGCCGTTGGAAGCTCTCAATATTCCAATAAGAATCACCGAGCATGCTCGTTCGGTGTGAGGGTCTTTCCTTTGCAGCTCCCAATGAGCACATGCGACTGGATGGTTCGTGTAGATCCCTGCACAGGCTGGAACGTGTACAATGCGAGTCGTCGTGCTTTCTACTGCGGGCATCCGTATTCTGACCGGAGCCGGTTCCCACCGTGTGACCTCGACTGACGGAGGACTTCAACATCTCGTGAGGTTCGTGACAGTGAGAGGAGAGTATCGCGATGCCAGTGAATAAAAAAACATCTTTCTCGATCCTGTATGTCCTCCTCGCGGTTTTTGCGGTCGTTCTCGTACACGATTTCATCGTGGCCATGCAGAAGGTCGAAGAGCTTCCATACAGCGAATTCAAGACGCTCATGGCGGCCGGCAAGGTGAGTGAAATTACGGTCACTCAACAGAGATTGACGGGGAAGCTGAAATCTGAAGGGGGATCCAAAGAGCCGAAGTTGTTTACGACCGTTCGGGTTGAAGACCCCGATCTGGTCAAGGAGCTCAACGCACACCATGTCACGTTTACCGGTGTGATTGAGAGTAGCTTTCTGCGCGATCTCCTCTCCTGGTTTGTTCCTGCGCTGGTCTTTGCCGGCATTTGGTTCTTCGTCATTCGACGATTCGGGCAGGGTCAAGGAGGGTTCATGACGGTGGGAAAGTCGAAGGCGAAGATCTATGCCGAGAAGGATACGAAGACCACCTTCGCGGATGTGGCCGGCGTGGACGAGGCGAAGGATGAACTGCGCGAAGTGGTCGAGTTTCTGAAGACGCCGGAAAAGTTCACACGTCTCGGAGGAAAGATTCCGAAAGGGATTTTACTCGTCGGCCCTCCGGGGACCGGCAAGACTCTCCTGGCCCGTGCTGTGGCCGGAGAGGCCGGGGTGACCTTTTTCAGTATCAGCGGGTCTGAGTTCGTGGAAATGTTCGTCGGAGTCGGCGCCGCTCGCGTGCGGGACCTGTTCGATCAGGCGAAAGTCAAAGCGCCCTGCATTATCTTCATTGACGAACTAGATGCCCTCGGGAAAGCCCGTGGGATGGGACCCATGGCGCATGAAGAGCGTGAGCAGACCTTGAATCAGCTGCTGGTCGAGATGGATGGTTTCGATCCCCGCATCGGCGTCATTCTGATGGCCGCGACCAATCGGCCTGAAATTCTGGATCCCGCACTCTTGCGTGCCGGCCGGTTCGACAGGCAAGTCTTAGTCGATCGTCCGGACAAGATCGGCCGTCTGGCCATCTTGCGCCTCCATGCGAAGGCGGTGGCGCTGGGTCCCGATGCGGACCTCGAGGTCATCGCCGGAATGACCCCCGGCTTCTCGGGGGCCGATCTCGCCAACATTATCAACGAAGCGACGCTCTTGACCGTGCGTCGGAATAAGGAGCAGGTCGGTCTTTCGGAATTGCAAGAAGCGGTGGAGCGGGTCGTTGCCGGATTGGAAAAGAAGAATCGGGTGCTCAACAAGGTAGAGAAAGAGCGAGTCGCCTACCATGAAGTGGGCCATGCATTGGTGGCATTGTCGTTTCCAGGGTCGGACCCGATCCAGAAGATTTCCATCATTCCTCGCGGGATTGCGGCATTGGGCTATACCCTCCAGCTCCCGACCGAGGATCGCTTTCTAATGGCCAAGACGGAGTTGGAGAACAAGATTGCCGTCTTATTCGGAGGACGGATTGCGGAAGAATTGATGTTCGGCGAGGCTTCCACGGGAGCACAGAACGATCTGGTCAAGGCCACGGACATTGCCAAGAGCATGGTCAAATCCTATGGGATGAGTGACAAGCTGGGGACCGTCGCGCTCGATCGTGAGCGTCAGCCTCTCATGATGCAAATCCAGGCGCCTCAGGAGAAAGGCGACTATTCGGAAGAGACCGCGCGTGAGATCGACTGCGAAGTGCGCCGTATCATCGATGAGCAATACGAGCGTGTGAAACGGCTCTTAGCCGAAAAGAAACCCGCACTCATCGCAGGAGCCACCGTGCTACTCGAGCGAGAAGCGATCAGCGGCAGCGACCTTAAGGCCATCATGGACAAGCAGTGAGGCGCAGATTTCTATCGGCAAGGACCGCGAACGCTGCACACATCTATCCGGCAGAGTCTGGAATCGGTGTGAAGTAGTATTGTTATTGACTCGAGGTGGTCTGTGAGCCTGCGCGATTCCGGACATGACTCTCACGGTTTCATTCTGACGATCAATGGGGGCTCATCGAGCCTCAAGTGTTCGCTCTTCCACGTCGAGTCTCCTCCCACTCGTGTGTTGTCCTGCAAGGTCGATCGAATCGGTTTCCCTGAAGGAACCATGACCCTTATGGACGTGGCCGGCGGAGTCAGCGAGCGTCGGACGATCCAGGCTGTGCAGCACAAGGACTGTGTTGGTCCACTTATGACATGGTTGGAACAGAAGCGCGCGATGACGGACCTCCTGGCGATCGGGCATCGCGTGGTGCATGGAGGTCCTCGTTATAGAGAGCCGCAGCGTCTCACTCCGGAAGTCATGGATGAACTGCGCAGACTCAGCCCCTGTGATCCGGAGCATCTGCCTGCCGAAATTGAACTGATCGAGACGTTGAGCCGGCGGTATCCGACGCTCACGCAGGTTGCGTGTTTCGACACGGCTTTTCACCGAGACATGCCGCGCGTCGCACGCCTTTTGCCGATCCCCAGGCGGTACGACGACGCCGGCGTGCAGCGCTATGGATTTCACGGCCTCTCCTATGCCTACTTGATGAAGGAACTTCGGCGTATTGCGCCTCATGCCGCGCAGGGCCGTGTCATCCTGGCTCATCTCGGCAATGGCGCGAGCATGGCCGCGGTGTGCGAGGGCAACAGTATGGATACCAGCATGGGGTTTACGCCTACGGCAGGGCTGCCGATGAGCACTCGTTCAGGCGATCTCGACCCAGGTCTGCTGTCCTATTTGTCGAGAACGGAAGGCATGACCGTAGAGCAGTTCCATGCGATGGTCAATCAGCAATCGGGGTTGCTCGGGCTGTCGGAGACCAGTTCTGATCTGCGCGATCTCTTGGCAAGCGAACGTCACGATCCACGTGCGGCGGAAGCCGTGGCACTCTTCTGCTACCAGGCCAAGAAGTGGATAGGTTCATTCACTGCTGCGTTGGGCGGATTGGACACGCTGGTCTTCAGTGGAGGTATTGGTGAGAATTCGCCGGTGGTCAGAGCGCGCATCTGTGAGGGGCTGGGATGTCTTGGCGTCGTGTTGGATGAGGCTCCCAACAGCATGAACGCCGCGATCATTTCCAAGGAAGGGAGCGGAGTCACCGTTCGTGTGATCCCGACGAATGAAGAGAGCGAGATTGTGAGTTCTGTGCTTCAACTGTTGGACCAGACGCGATGATGTAGAGAAACTGCTCACGTCGGCACGTGAACCTTCTCGGAACCAGAACACTTGCAATGAGGAACCTATGTACCAGAGCAAGAAGAAACCACTGAGTGCAGACCTGCTCAGAAACATACACGCCTATTGGCGGGCTGTGAATTACCTCTCCGTCGGCCAGATCTATCTCTTCGACAATCCGTTACTAAAGAAGCCCCTCACGCTGGCCCATATCAAGCCGCGCCTGCTCGGTCATTGGGGCACGACGCCGGGGCTGAACTTCATCTATGTCCACTTGAACCGAATCATTAAGAAATACGATCTGAACGTCATGTCTATCACCGGGCCTGGCCATGGTGGGCCCGGTCTTGTGGCGAACGCGTATCTGGAAGGCACCTACAGTGAAGTCTATCCGAACATCTCGCAAGATGAAGAGGGGCTGAAGCGGCTGTTCACGCAATTTTCCTTTCCTGGCGGCATCCCGAGTCACGTCTCACCGGAGACGCCGGGGTCTATTCATGAGGGTGGGGAGTTGGGATACTCGCTGTCACATGCGTTCGGCGCGGCGTTCGATAATCCGGATCTGCTCGTTGCCTGTGTCGTGGGTGATGGTGAAGCAGAAACAGGCCCGCTGGCGACCAGTTGGCATTCGAACAAGTTCCTGAATCCTGTGCGAGACGGAGCCGTGCTGCCGATCTTGCATCTGAACGGGTACAAGATCGCCGGCCCTACGGTGCTGGCGCGTATTCCGCACGATGAACTGAAATCACTGCTCACCGGAAATGGGTACAAGCCGTATGTTGTCGCAGGTGACAATCCCAATGTCATGCATCAACAGATGGCCGCCACGCTGGATGCGGTCGTGGCTGACATTAAGAGGATCCAGCGAGCCGCGCGGACGAAGGGATTTCATACACGGCCTCGGTGGCCCATGATCGTCCTACGTTCGCCGAAGGGCTGGACTGGGCCGAAGGCCGTGGATGGGAAGCAGATTGAGGGAACATTCCGTTCGCACCAGGTACCGATGGGTGATATGAGCCATCCGGGCCATGTGGAGATGTTGGAACAGTGGATGAAGAGCTATCGGCCAGAGGAATTGTTTGACCGGATGGGGAGGTTCCTTCCTGAGCTCGCCGATCTGGCTCCGAGAGGCGAACGCCGCATGAGCGCCAACCCGCACGCCAACGGCGGACTTCTGCTGCATGACCTGCACATGCCGGATTTCCGCGATTATGCGTTGAACATACAGAAGCCTGGTGTTGTGAAGGGCGAAGCGACACGTGTCCAGGGCGAGTTTATCCGTGACGTGGTCTCATCTAACTCCAACAACTTCCGCATATTCAGCCCGGATGAGACGAACTCGAACCGATGGGGCGCCGTCTTTGAGGTGACGAACCGATGCTCAACTGCGGAGATCATTCCAGGAGACGATCATGTGGCGCCGGATGGCCGCGTGATGGAGATGTTGAGCGAGCATCAATGCGAAGGGTGGCTCGAAGGCTATCTCTTGACGGGCCGCCATGGCATGTTCTCCTGTTATGAAGCCTTTATCCATATCGTCGATTCGATGTTCAATCAACATGCCAAATGGCTGAAGGTCTGCGGCCACATTCCCTGGCGGAGACCGATAGCGTCGCTGAATTATCTCTTGTCCTCTCATGTCTGGCGGCAGGATCACAACGGTTTCAGCCACCAGGATCCGGGGTTCATCGACCATGTAGTCAATAAAAAGGCCGAGGTGATCCGGGTCTATCTCCCACCCGATGCGAATACCCTCTTGTCCATCACCGATCATTGTCTACGCAGCCGCAACTATGTGAATGTCATCGTGGCTGGCAAGCAGCTCGCGCCCCAATGGTTGAATATGGACGATGCGATCGCACATTGCACCGCCGGTCTTGGCATCTGGCCGTGGGCCAGCAACGACCAGGGTAGCGAGCCTGACGTCGTGATGGCCTGCTGCGGCGACGTTCCCACGCTGGAAACGCTGGCTGCCGTCGAGTTGCTCAGGATATGGCTCCCTCGCCTCAAGGTCCGAGTGATTAACGTGGTGAACTTGATGAAGCTTCAGCCGCGGAGTGAGCACCCTCACGGGTTGACCGACAAGGAGTTCGACCGCCTGTTCACGACCGACAAGCCCATCATCTTCGCCTTCCATGGCTATCCCTGGCTGATTCATCGCCTGACCTACCGCCGGACGAATCACAAGAATTTACATGTGCGCGGGTATAAGGAAGAAGGGACAACGACCACACCGTTCGACATGGTCGTGTTGAACGACCTCGATCGGTTCCATTTGGTGATGGACGTGATCGATCGTGTCCCGACGCTGGGGCATCTTGCCGCCGATACCAGACAGGCGATGCAGGACAAACGAGTGGAGCACAAGGCGTACATCGGCAAGCACGGGGATGATCAGCCGGATATTCGAGATTGGCAATGGGATGCAACACGATCAGGTTCTCAGAGTCATGCATAGCCCGGCGCGGAGGCTCCCATGACGGTGTCACGTGTAGTGTTTCTCTTCGACGTCGATAATACTCTCCTCGACAACGATCGGGTGACCGCCGACCTCAAACACCATCTTGAACAGACGGTGGGACGGGAACGGCAGGAAAACTACTGGACGATCTTCGAACGGTTACGAATGGACCTCGGCTACGCCGACTACCTGGGGGCCCTCCAGCGCTATCGGATCGAACATCCCCGCGATCCACAAGTATTGACGGTCTCTCACTTTCTCGTGAACTATCCATTTGCGAATCGAGTGTTCCCAAACGCGCTCGATGCGGTGGAGCATGTCAAGCAATGGGGGAAGGCGGTCATCTTGTCGGATGGGGATGTGGTGTTCCAACCGAGGAAAATTGAACGGTCTGGTCTCTTCGAGGCTGTAGAGGGCCAGGTGCTGATCTATATCCACAAAGAGAAAGAACTCGACGATGTCGAGCGGCGGTATCCGGGGGATCACTATGTGCTCATCGACGACAAACTCAAAATCCTCACGGCGGTCAAGAAGGTCTGGGGTTCGCGGGTGACGACCGTGTTCCCACGGCAAGGACACTATGCGCTCGATCCGCACCTGCTCAAGAGTTACCCGCCGGCGGATGTGAATATCGACCGCATCGGCGATCTACTCCGGTACGATCTTCCCCAGCTTGTCGGCGCAGGCGACGCCTCCGCTCGTGACCGATGATGATCTTGCAGTATGGGAGCAAGCCGAATGTTGCCTCCACGACCGTACGATTGTCCGTCTGATGGAATTGTCAGAGCGGAGATGGCCGAAGCCACCATGAGAGTGCGGAGGACAGACAGGCAGCCACGCCTGATTGGAGCAAGGGGACTATCATGAAAGGGTCGGACCTACTGCTGCGTTGTCTGGAAAATGAAGGGGTGCAGTGGATCTTCGGCGTGCCTGGAGAGGAGACGCTGGACGTCTTGAACTCGCTCGTGGATTCGCAGATCCGATTCATCGCTGCACGGCATGAGCAAGGCGCGGCTTTTATGGCCGATGTCCATGGGCGGCTAACCGGAAAGGCCGGGGTCTGTCTCTCCACCTTGGGGCCTGGTGCAACCAATTTACTTACCGGCGTGGCGGACGCGTATCTGGATCGCGCCCCGCTGGTTGCCATCACGGGACAAGCTTCGCTGGATCGAATGCACAAAGAGTCGCATCAGTTCATCGATGTCTTGTCCATGTTCAAACCAGTCACGAAGTGGAACGCCGAGATCTTTCATCCTCGGACCATGGCCGAGACGGTGCGCAAAGCGTTCAAGGTCGCGCAGACCGAAAAACCCGGCTCGACCCATTTGGAGTTGCCCGAGGATGTCGCGGCGGAAACGGTGCGTGATGGTGAAGTGGATGGGCCGTTGCGCGTTCAGGCGCCGTTCTTGACGGAGCCACTGGCGCGGCAAGTGAGCCGTGCTGTCGAGGTGTTGGCCACGGCACAACGGCCGGTCCTCTTGGTCGGGAACGGGGTGATCAGAGGACAGGCGCATGAGGCGGTCCGGCGGTTTGCCAGGCAGGCAAACATGCCGGTGCTTCACACGTTCATGAGCAAGGGTGTCGTTCCAGATAGCGATCCGTTGTCGTGTCATACGATTGGACTACAGATGCGGGATCATCCGGCTGTGGTGATCGAGCAGAGTGATGTCGTTGTCGCGGTCGGTTACGATTTTGTGGAGTACGCGCCCTGCTTATGGAACCCGAACCGCGACAAGCATATCGTCCATGTGGACGTGTCACCGGCCGAAGTGGACGCGCATTATATTATCGATGTCGGTGTCTTGGGGGATATCGCCTTGTCCCTCGACCAGATCGGCGATCAGCTTGCTCCGTTTGATCACAGCTGGGCCCAAGAAAGCAGGGGGCGCGTGCAGACCGCATACGAACAGGAATGGGCCCAGCCGACTGGGTGGCCTCTGCGACCTCAGCACATCATTCGCGATCTGCGACAGGCGTTGGCATCGGACGATCTGGTCATCTGCGACGTGGGGGCGCATAAGTTATGGATGGCCCGGATGTTTCCCTGCGAGGCGCCGAACACCTGCGTTATTTCGAACGGATTCGCGTCGATGGGCATGGCGCTGCCCGGGGCCGTTTCGGCCAAGCTCCTGTTTCCCTCACGGCGTGTCGTGGCTGTGACCGGAGACGGAGGGTATCTGATGAATGTTCAGGAACTGGAGACTGCCGTGAGACTGCAGCTTCCACTCGTCGTGCTGATTTGGCGGGACAATGGCTACGGGGTCATTCGATGGAAACAGCAGATGAAGTACGGAAGGACTTCCGGTGTGGAATTCAGTAATCCGGACTTCGTCGCCTTGGCGCAAAGTTTTGGAGCGGTTGGCTACCGTGTTGAGGGACCGTCGGAACTGGGGCCAGTGCTGAACGATGCGCTCTTGTGCGGAAAGCCGGCCGTGATCGATTGCCCGGTGGATTACAGTGAGAATCTTCGTCTATCGGAACGACTCAAAGTGCTAGGAAACACATGAGGAAGCTTATTCGAGGATGAAAAGGGGTATGGCAGATTGAAGTCTACGCAAGGTTCAGCAGGCTGTGGAAAAACCACTCCGGCACAGGAGTACTTCGAGAGTCCGCACGTGTTGCATAACAGCATGCACTCCCGCATGATGTTCCAACGTAACCACTCTCCGTCGTACCTGCCCTCAATACACGCGACGGTCTGGTCGGCGAATTGGACAACCAAGGAGGATCTATGAATCGTACACTTGTGGGAACTGCGCTTGTGGCGGCGGCATTCGTACCGCTTGTCGGCTGCTCGTCCTATTATACGGGCAAGCAGGAGAAGGCTGTACATGCGAAAGCGGTCATCGCGGGACCCGGCATTACTGGAGAAGCGGAGCTTTATGAAAAATATGAAGGCCGTGTCATGATCAGGTTGAAGCTTAACGGTACGCCGGACAGCAAGTTGACGCCGGGGCGCCATGCGATCCACATTCACGAGACCGGTATCTGCGAGCCCTTCTCGGCTGCCAAAGGGCACTTTGACGGGAATGAGTACGGAGCAAATCCGCAGGCGAACATCTCGCCAGGTTTAGCAAACCACCCCTACCATCTCGGTGATCTTCAGAACCTCTCCGTTGACAATGAGCGGAAAGGGTCGCTGTATACGGTCACGAGCCGGGTCACCCTGTCCGAGGGGCTGAACACCATCCTCGATATGGACGGGAGCGCCTTGGTTATCCATGAGTATGAAGATAAATATGTGCCGGACCCGCCGACAAAGGATGGGCCGGGTGGGCCTCGCATTGCGTGCGGTGTGATCGTGAAAGAGTGAAAGATTGCTCCTGGACCATGTAAGGGAAAAGAAACAGTGCAGACTTGGTTGGCCCCAGACCCGATGTGATCACGGACTCCACCATGAAGATGGTGGAGTCGGATCTGTAACAAGCTAACCCGCATGACTCATGCGGGCTAGCCAACGACCCGATGAATCTGATCGTCGCCCGCGTTTCGCTCGTGCGATTGGGCGTCGTAGCGTTTCGCCCCATCTGGCCAGTACCCTCCTGGGTATCTTTGCGTCACATCGGTACCGCGATCATCTGTCGAACCTCTTTAAGTCCTTGTTTCCCAAAACATGTGTTGACGCGGCATCGACATTGCCTCGGTGGCATCCGAATCGCATTGGCATAGAGGTCTCGGTGCTGTGGATCGTCTTGTTCTCTAGTTGGAATGCGGTTGCAGGCATGAGGAGATGAAACGCGATCCGCAATTTGATTGAAGGGGACGTGAACCATTTCATCATTCAACGAGACAAAGGAGGTTGCGATGACGACGTTAGCGAGACCGGGAGTTCCTGCCGGGGGGTTCAAGACGGTTGGACAAGTACATGCGACGAACCAACTTGTGTTTATTCGAAAACAGAATGCCATGGGAGTTGCCGTTGAGTTGCTGACGACGCATACACCGGGAGCGCCCGTCGTCGACGGAGAGGGGAAGTTTACCGGATTCATCAGCGAGTTCGACATCCTGCGGGCGTTGCAAGCGGGGAAGGATCTAAACCGGCTGACGGCAGAGGACATTATGGCGAAAGCACATATCGCGGTGACAGATGATACGAGTATCGATGAGGCAGTGAAGCTTATGGAGGATAAGCATCTTCTCAACCTGCCGATCGAAAGAAACGGCAGGGTAGCCTATTCAATCACGCGACACGATCTGCTGCGGGCCTGGATCGGCCTAGGAGTGGCCATCGAAAACAATGTTGGCCAGTAGGGTGTGTCCGTGCAAGGCAGACTGCTGCCGGCTTTCCCGCATGCCCGGTGTACGATACAATTGGCGTCGCTGGTTCGACTCTCCGCACCAGCCGGCTACAGGAACAGGGTGATGAAGACAGGAATATTCCCGCTGCTCGTCGTACTGGTTTCCCTTGCCATCCCCGTCGGGGCCGCCGAGCGGAATATGATGCAGCCGCTGGTGCCGGCAGACAAGCTGGTGGCCGCACGCGCACTCGCGAGTCCGTTGCCGAATTCTCCGAAAATCATCGAGCAGGGTAAAACGCTTTATCGCGGCAAGGGTGCCTGCTTCAACTGTCATGGGACAGACGGGGACGGCAATGGGCCGTTGGCAGCCCAACTGGATCCATTGCCCCGTAATTTCCAGCAACCTGGATTCTGGCGCCATCGCACAGAAGGCGAAATTTTCTGGGTGATCAAATACGGATCGGTCGGTACCAGCATGGTTGGATTTGACGGGCAACTGACGGACGAAGAAATCTGGAGCCTCATCCAGTATGTACGCAGCTTCGCAGGCGAACCTGGACCAGGATGATGGGACAGAGAAAAACCTGTGACCCATACCCAGGGGAAATTTTTTCCTCAGTGAGGTGTTTCATTCGGACCTCGTAGATCACAGTAAGCAATGATTTCCTCGTTCTGTTATGATGGTTCGGTCTTCGCTTTTGGACCTGGAAGAACCACGTTCAGCCAAGGAGGGATTACGATGGACAATCACGATTCGAAATATTCGTCACCAGCCGTGGTACTGGCATTGTTAGGAGGGGCGGTGGCAGGAGCGGTCGTTGGCCTTCTTCTCGCACCGAGGCGGGGAGAGGAGACGCGCGGGGCGTTGAAGGGGTATGCCAGGAAGGCCGAGGAAAACCTCCTGGAGAAGGCGAAGGAGGCACGAGTCGCTCTTGATGAGACTATTGAACGCGGCAAGCATTTCATGGCAGAGAAAGCCGCGGATGCAGAGGGGGCGGCCAAGGCCGGAGGAGATGTCCTGAGGGAAAAGATCGATACATGCTGCAACTGAGGAAATGTTGAGATAGTCACGGAGTGCAGAGAGTACGCGGCTGAAAATGGAACGTGATCGGCGTTCACGATGTGATGTGTGTGTGGGAGAAGCTCCAGCTATCTTTGAGAGTGTTTCTGGGATCCGATTAGTCAATCGAGGAGACATAATGAAGCGAACGATCGGTTCCGGGGTACTGCTTGTGACCCTGCTTATCTGTCAGCCTCTGTGGGCGCATACCGATGAATCGACGGATGCGATGCCGTCGCCACACGGCGGGCAGATTCGTGGGACAGGTCCCTATCATCTGGAGCTTGTGGCCAAGGATGGAGAGCTTCTCCTATATGTAACCGATCATTTGAATAACGAAATTAGGACGAGTGGTGGAGAGGGTAAGGCGAATATTCAACGTGTGAAGACCAGGAGCAGAATTACAGTCAAACTGGAGCCGTCACAGGACAATATGTTTACGGGTCGCGGCGACTTTCGGCTCGATCCAAAAACCGTAATCGTGGTATTTGTCAAATTACCGGGACAGGATGCCTATGCTGCCCGATTTATTCCCCTAAAACCAAAGTCGGTCGAAGCAGGAAAGAAAACGGCTGCTGATCATCACCACGATGATCAGCCTAAGCGTCAGTAAAATGTAAGACGCTTCTGTCGGGGTGTAGAAGGGGAACCTATGAGTGTGCAGAAAACCATCACAGAATTCTTTGAACAGGACCATGATCGGTTGGACGAGTTGTTCAAGACCTTTCAACAGTCGAAACGGTCAGATTTTCCCAAGGCCGAGGACGCGTTCACAGGATTCAAGTTCGGCTTGCAGCGGCATATCGTATGGGAAGAAGATGTGCTGTTCCCCCTGTGGGAGAAGAAAACCGGTATGTCCGACAGCGGACCGACGCCTGCCATGCGAAACGAGCATCGCCAGATTGGGCAGCTGCTTGAAGCCATTCATCGGAAGGTGGCGGACAAAAATCCCGACAGCGATCAAGAAGAACAGGGGCTGTTGGACCTGCTTGGCTCCCACAATAGGAAGGAAGAGCGGGCGCTGTATCCCGCCATCGATAAGGTGACCAGTGTGGAAGAACGCCAAGCCGTGTTCCTGAACATGCACAACATTCCTGAAGAACGGTACAGGCTCTGTCGCGGATAACACTGTCGCGACGCGTAAGATTTTCAGAAGGCTCTCTCTTGCCGGCCTCCTTCTCGTGGGGCTGATGGCCGCTTCAGTTCACAAACATGTCCCTACAGACCGCAGGTCGACTGATCGGGCCGAACGGTACCATCCTTCCCCTCATAAGCCCGCCCGCCCATCACGTGCCGGTCAGCGCACCAGGAGCACAGAGCAATTGGCTCGATGCACGATCCCGTCCGACACACTGCCCAGCATGAAGCGGTTGAACCCCTTCCGCCCATGGGAACTGACCACAATGAGGTCGTTGCTCTTTCCCACCTCGCAGATGGTTGTGACGGGATCACCAGGACGGACCTCGGTGGACACCGCGAATTGTGGGCTGGCCAATGCCAGGGCCGTGTCCTGTACGACCTGTTCGGCGTCCCGCTTACTGTGTTCGGACCAGTCTCCGAGTCCGACCATCAACTGTTCGCTGATATTGTGGAGGGGAGCGAGAACCGAGAGGATGGTGACCGCGACAGGGTTCTTAAAGGGGTGTGACGTCAGCCACGTCTGCAGACGGGTTGCATCTTCGCGACCTTCCACCGCCAAGAGGACACGGGCGACGGGCCGAGCTTTTCCCTTCACGATCAAGGTCGGTACTGTGGCATGGAGCACAATACGGTGTGACACACTGCCCGCAAACAATTCCATCATTCGGCTGCGATCGTGCGTGCCCATCGCGATGAGGTCGGGCTTTACCATGGCTGCGCTGTCGAGAATGAAGGTGGCTGGGTGCTGGATGTCGCACAGGGTCCGAATAGAGGGGATCTCAGCCGGCAGCAGGGTGCGGCAGCGCTCAGCGGCCATGCGACCAGACTCCGTCAAGGCCTGGCGACATTCATCGTATCCTTGCAGATTGACTGCCCCAGCCACGAGGGGAGAGTTCAACATGCCAAGATCCACTCCATGTACGAATATGACCTCGTCCGGCCGGTAGAGCAATCCGACCTGTTCCACGGCAGCAAAGGCTTCGTCCGACCAATCTATGCCGACTAAGATTCTCATGGTCGCCTCCCTGTGTTCGTCATCGAAGTACGTGTGGGCTCTTTGAGCCTCAACTCCGACGGGATGCTGGAATGTGCGGGCATGATACGGCGCACCCTCCTCTGCTGACCAGAGGTCTTACGAGGCCGGTGACGGGGGCGTGCGTTCGAGCATGGCCTCCTCGGCCAGATGTAAATACTCCATGACGAGGCGATCCTCGACTTGCGTGAAGTCCATGAAGAAGTTCCCCACGGCCTCGAACGGATCCGGTGTCATGAGCACCGCCAACTCGTCCACATGTGTTCGGATTTCACGGATCGTCGACGAGGGTCCTACTGGAATTACCCCGATCAGACGGCGAGGTTGTAAACTGCGTATGGCACGTGCCGAGGCCATGAATGTCGAACCTGTGGCGATGCCGTCGTCAACCAAGAACACGGTGCGGCCCGTGAGTTGCGGGAGCAACCGTCCCTGCCGGTATGAATCCTTGCGCCGGACGATCTCCTCCTCTTGGGCCTGAATCAATCGTTCCAGCTCATGCCGGGATACACCGAGCGTGTCGACCACCTCTTGATTCACATAGCGGGATCCTGCCTCGGCCACTGCCCCCATGGCATACTCGGGATTGCCCGGTGCACCGATTTTGCGGGTGATAAAGACATCAAGCGGGAGATGGAGGGCGAGGCTGAGTTGATATCCCACGGCCACGCCACCCCGGGGAAGTGCCAGAATGAGACCCCCGGGATCGTCACGATGATGCATCAACTCAGCGCCAAGCCGACGGCCTGCCTCTTCTCGGTTTTTGAAGACCACCGATACTCCTTCCTCATACGATAGGTCTTACGACCTGTGATGCAAGCTGCGTCCATTCGTGATGTCGACCGTGATCAGAAACAGCGCTAGCATAACCGGCCGTCGCGATCCACCACCATGGAGGACAGTGAGACCCCGTGGACACGCCATACGATCGCATGTCCCACGGAACTTCAAGATCATGAGGATGTCGGAGCATCGCACACAACCCTTCCGTTCTCCTCAGGAACCTCCTTCCGACGAAGATAGGACCTCCCTACCATAGGAATGGAAAGGCACACATTCTGTGCGCGTCGTCATTTGTCATAGGGTGTAAACAAAATCAGAGCCCCCAGCCCCACGAATACGGCGGCTAGGCCGCCTATGGCGATGGCAATTTCCATCATATCCTCCTGGGTTGACGGTGGATTCGGCCTTGCTGAATGAAGACCCTGCATCGTCGGTGCCACAGGATGGTGTCGTCGTCCGGTAGCGGGAGACGCGCGGTACCACATGGGGTTACAGATGTACAGCATGAAGGAGCGGGATGCACTATTCAGCCCGTTGAGGAATTTCGGGTCAGTGACTAGTCCTGAGACTGTTGCCAAATACCTCAGTGATGGGAACGGTACAGTGTTTCTTCAGCAGAACCTGAGGGACGCAACATTGATAGGAAGAAGGACTACGCTCCCTTGGCTCTGTGTTGGAGATGGGGATCGAAAATGATGTCCCCGCATTCCACACAACGCACCTTGCCAGCTTTGTGTTCCTCCTCCGAGACGCAATCGGAGATCAGGCGACTGTGTAGACAGGCACAGGGTGGAGTCATTGGGGGTGGTTGTGCAATTCGTCCTGATTCTTCGAGGTCCATCGTGCACCTCTCGAACGGCGAAGAGGATTCGCTAGCAGATTTCCACTATCGTAATTCTCTGATTTCTTCAAAGCAAGGCATAAAACTTGGGGACCTGAGCGATGTCGCCCCTGCGGATACCGATAGAGACAGACAAGCCGTCTGGTTGAAGGCGACATCAGCACGATTGACACTCTGGCCGCGGGAACATAGCCTATCATCGGGCAGTCGACCGAACCGGGAGAGGCTTCCGTGAAGCCTGTGCAACAATACAGAAACTTCTGGTTGAAGAAGCAGTCGTTGAGAGCGCTTGTGATGGTCCTTTCGGAGGCGAATAGCACGGACTATCATGAATAGAGAATCGAGCGGGTGAAGGCCAGGATTCGGTCTTCTATCCGGTGATGATGTCATGCCACGTTCGGCAGTTGTATGTTCCATCTCACATATCTCACATACAGGAGGGTCCCATGTCGCGCATCAAGGAACTCAGAGCGTCGTTTGACAAGAAGCTGGATGCCTTGGAGCACCAGGCGCTAGCGTTGGAAGCGCAATTGACCCAAACGAAAGATCAGGCGATGCAGCGGCTGGAGCAGCGCAAGCAACAGCTGCAAGATCTGCTCAAGCAGGTTCAGGCCGACGTGCAGAAGTCGAAGGAGATGGCCGAGCAGGCGAAGACCGACGTGCAGGGCAGGATTGAACATCTTCAAGTGCAGTTGGCTCTCGGCAAAGCAGACGCCCGCGATACGTTCGAAGAGCAGAGGACGAAGATTCTCAAGGCCCTGAATGAGTTTGAATCCGTTGCGGACCAGAAGCTGAAAGGGGCCGGGTTCGAATCGGGCAGGATCTGGGAGGATCTTGTGGGGCGGACGAGCAGCCTCGAAGCCGAGTTTGAGGCACTCAAGGGGCGGTTTGAACTTGAGAAAGCCAAGCAGCAGGGCATGCTGGAGTCAAAGAAACAAGAGCTGCTTGCCGAACTGGTGTTGTTCAAGGATCAGCT
>DATNCR010000262.1:0-4201 GCA_035607135.1 Nitrospiraceae bacterium | reverse complement strand
TCAAACTGTATCATATGCGAGTCCAATCTGACTATTTCTTCCGTAATGTCGCCACGATCTGCATACACCGCCAATTCCTGATAGAGCCGGGAGGGGTCGGGGATTTCAGAGCCTAGCAGCTTCTCCACACGGACCTTCATTCTATTAAAGGCCTCCTGGGCCTGCAGAGGGCTCCGCCCGGCAATGAGGGTTTGGTGTCCTCGGATAGTCTGAATCCGCGCGCGCATGTCCTCGGCCAGGGCCTTTCCTTCGCGCGTTCGCATGTCCTCAAGGTCTGTGAGGGCCTTCGTCGTCAGTTGCTGAACGGTCTTTGCCAGTCTCGGGTCTTCCGTCGGTTGATCCGATATGGACACCACATCCCTGAGCCCAGCCATGAGCGCCAGATCGATGGAGCCACTCAACTTCAAAGATTTCTTGAGGGTGCGCAGGGCCTGATGGTACTGCTTCGCAAGAGGTTGGTCAAGATTGACGCTTCCGGTGCGGCCTTTGCCCCCTTGGACGGTCACCGTGATATCGATGCGTCCCCGGGCACAGCGTTGATGGATAGCCTTTTTGAAGGAGTCTTCCAAGTGGCTCAATGGCCGGGGAAGTCGGCAGGCGATTTCGAGAAAACGATGGTTGACGGATCGCATTTCCACCGTCACGGACCCATCCTGCCAGGGGGCCTGTCGTCGACCGAAGCCGGTCATACTACGAATCATTGGGGACCTTTCTCTTTCCATGGGCAGTGCCGGTAGACCTGACAGGTTCGGCATTGGGGTTTTCTCGCCAGACAGACATAGCGGCCGTGTAACAATAAGCGTTGCGAGAAGGCCGTCCACTGGGATTTTGGCATGAGCTGCTGCAGGTCTTGTTCGACCAGGTCTGGATTGTCGGATTTCGTCAGGCCGAGCCGTTTTGCCACTCGTTTCACATGGGTATCGACGATGACGGCAGGCTGGCCGAAGGCGTTGCCAAGTATGACATTTGCCGTTTTTCTGCCGACACCTGGCAAGGTGATCAACTCTTCCATTGTACGCGGGACCTGTGTCCCAAACCGTTCGATCACGGCTTTGCCGCAGGCGACGAGATGTTTCGCTTTGTTCTTAAAGAAGCCGGTGGAACGAATGAGTTCTTCGAGTTCAAGGGGGTCGGCCTTAGCCATTTCAGTCGCGGTTCGATACCGCTGAAAGAGTGATGGCGTAACCTGATTGACTCGCTGGTCGGTACATTGGGCGGAGAGGATCGTAGCCACGAGCAGTTCCCAAGGGGAACGATGGTCGAGTTCCATCTTTGGGTGTTGCATCGTCCGTTCGAGCGTCTCGGCAATCGCTCGCAGACGCTTCCGATGATCCGATGAAGGCAGGGAGTTCGTTGCCATGGCTGGTACCAAAGGGGGCCAATTGTGCAGCTGGTTAGGGTCGAGATGCAAGTGTGAATGTCTGGGCTGCCGATTTCTGGGAAGAGCTGCCCGCTGGGACGAGTGCGGCCAACCGTTCTTCTAGGTGCTGGATTAGAGGGGGCAAGGTCTCCTGATGGAGGGACGAAATTCCAATCGCATCGTAGCGCCGGCATAGGGCCTCTGCTTGCCCGGTCGGAAGTTGATCGCATTTATTGAATATGAGGACCCGTGGAAGCTGATCGAGCGTGAGACTTTGAAGTACGACCTCGACCGCGGCAATATGTGCGTCGAGATCTTTCGCTCCCGCATCGACTACATGTAAGAGGAGATCGGCATCGCGTAGCTCGTCCAATGTCGTTCTAAAGGCTGCGAGGAGATCTTTGGGCAGGTCGCGGATAAACCCCACCGTATCAGTGATGATCACCTCACGGCCTTGGGGAAAATGCAGTCTGCGGCTCGTGGTGTCGAGTGTTTCGAAGACACGTGGGGCCGTGCTTACCTGACTATTTGTCAAGGCGTTGAGCAGCGTGGACTTGCCGGCATTCGTATAGCCCACGATGGAGAGGACCGGGAATTCCTGTCGGACGCGGCGTGATCGCCGTTGGTCTTGATGGCGGGCAAAACCCTTAATCTCATTCTCCAGATGGTCGATGCGTTCTCTGATGCGGCGGCGGTCCGTTTCGAGCTTCGTTTCACCGGGGCCTCTGCTGCCAATGCCACCGCCCAAGCGTGACAGGCTCGTTCCTTGACCGGAGAGACGGGGGAGCAGATAGCGAAGTTGGGCCAATTCGACCTGTACCTTGCCTTCTCGGCTATGCGCCCGTTGCGCGAAGATGTCGAGAATCAGCTGGGTCCGATCGATCACCGTCAGGTCGGTAATCTCCGAAATCTCGCGCACCTGAGCCGGGGGCAAATCCTGATCAAAAATGAGGAGGTCTGCGCCCTTTTGCATGGCGTGCATGAGCACGTCTTTGAGCTTGCCGCTTCCCAGTTGAAACCGGTGCTGACCGCTGTGCGTGCGTTGCACTAAACGGTCGATCACCGTGAGATCCGCAGAGGAAGCCAGTTCTGCCAACTCGGTGAGACGTTCTTCTTGCTCGGGCTTACTCTTGGGCGACGCGCTTACGAGGATGGCGGTCTGACCCTGGTCCGTCGTGTGCGATCCGCTCTGACGTTGAAGGTCGGACTCCAGTTCGTGAATGAATGTCTCGAAACTCACCGGACATTGATGCACCAGTGTCGGTTTGAGCAATGTATATAACTGCCCCTGAGGAGTGGGTGGATTCAGATGGGCCAGAGAGAGCAACCCCGGTTCGCCCTTGGGTGTGACAGCCAAGACACCGATCATGTCAAGTCGGAGTAGGCCCAGGATGGTGAGATCTTCTTGACTCAGGGGTTGGTCCTTCACCTGAGAGCGGATCAGGCGAAGGCCTCTCAGCGATCGTGGGCTTGCACGATGCGCGGCCAGTGTTGTCGGCGAGGGTTCAGTGCCCGCGCCGACCAGAACGTCTTGTACAGCCCCACGTCTGTTCAGTACCAGTCCGATGGGACGGCGGATCTCGTGTGTGAACTGTGCGAGGGTTTTTGCGGCTTCAAGCGAGAGGACTTGATCCACGGGCACACGTCGGCGATACAGTCGCTCAAGCATTGCGAGCTGGCCGGCGCGGAGACCGAGGACCTGTCCATAAATTTCTGGAATGGGCGTCGTTTCCTTATAGTAGCTGGTGCGATGGCCTGTACAACGGATCAAGCCAGCGAGGCTTGAGCATCGATGTCTAGGGGTGCACGGAGCCCTGCACGCAGAGCTTGCCTCCCCGCTGCCGCGATCATCGCGGCGTTATCTGTACAGTAGGCCAGCGGGGGAAGGCTGAGGCGCAGGTCTTCGGATATGGCTCGTTGTTGGAGCAGCGCTCGAAGCCGTGAATTGGCGGATACCCCTCCGACGACAGCCAACGCACGGACTCCGGATGAGCGTACTGCGGCAAAGGCCTTCTCAACCAAGACAGTTACGATGGCCTCTTGATAGCCGGCCGAGAGGTCAGCAGCTCGCGTGGTGCGAGACTGTTCATCCATTGCTTGAAGTTTATAGAGCAAAGATGTCTTTAGCCCACTAAAACTAAAATCAAGGCTCCCCTTATTCAGATAGGAACGGGGAAATGCAATGGCATTCGGGCTCCCCTGTCTGGCTAAACGATCGATCGCTGGTCCGCCAGGGTAATCTAATCCAAGTAACTGGGCGCCCTTGTCAAAGGCCTCCCCCGCAGCATCGTCTCTGGTTGAGCCGAGGAGACTGCAGTGACCGATGGGTTCCTTATAGTACAGATGGGTATGTCCACCCGAGACAACCAGAACCACGCAGGGCAACGGAAACGTCGGATCTTGCAACCAGGCCGAGGCGATGTGGCCTTCGAGATGGCTCACACCAACCACCGGAATATTTAAGGCGTAGGCCAGTGCTTTTGCATAGTTAACCCCGACGAGTAACGCGCCGGCCAGGCCGGGTCCTTGGGTGACGGCGATTCCGGTGAGATCCGTCCAGGAGAGATTGGCCTGTTGCAGTGCCTCCGCGGAGACCCCTTCAATCGATTCAATGTGGGCACGAGAGGCAAGTTCGGGAACGACACCGCCGAATCGCTGATGAATGGCATGCTGGGATGTAATAATGTTCGAAAGGACGGCGCCGTCTTCGGCAAGCACCGATGCGGCAGTTTCATCACAGGACGTCTCGATGCCAAGAATAGGCCCAGGTGTCCAAACGGAGGTTGATCGCTCAACAGTGTCCATCTTCATATCTCTGCCGATCACCCTGACTGGGCGGAT
>DATNCR010000252.1:0-4630 GCA_035607135.1 Nitrospiraceae bacterium | reverse complement strand
CCTGTATCAACTCACCTATGGCGGTGGGGGATTAGGCACCGAGGAACTGCAGGTGGAATTCGATAAGAACTGGGTCGTGGTGTATTACGCCTTTGCCCATCATCAAGAAGCGAGCCGTTATGCGCCGTAGGCTCAACCGACATTTCGGTTCTCCTTCGAGGATCTTGTAACAGCAACGGTGCAAACCTCGGAAGAGTTCCACATCGCATTTTCGTGATCGCGGACGTCGCCATGGCGTCAATCGAACATTGACAAGTTTCCATCAGGCCGCCTGCGCCGCTCTCGCGGGAATGTCCTGCAATTGCCGCAGTAGGTGCAGGTCGCTATAATGCGGGCCATGGAGCCGGAATCATCCGATAGCGCATCCCACCACCTTCAGCCTGACGTCACGTCCCCATCCTACATCCCTGCCTTTCTCGACACAGAATTTCTCCAGCGCGAAGAACTCCGCGCCCTCCGCATCGGCCTCGAACTTCTCAAGCCCGAGTTGATCCAGCGTGAGGAGGGGGTGCGGTCGACCATCGTCGTATTCGGCAGTGCAAGGCTACTAGAATCGGTCGCTGCGGCGCATGCGCTCCACATAGCTGAAGAAGAGGCGACTCGAGCCCCAAACGATCCCATGCATCGGCAAAGGGTGGCGATCGCGCAACGACAACTCGCGCTCTCAAAATACTATGACGTAGCGCGTGACTTCAGCCGATTGGTTTCTTCGACCTGTCAGATCGACGGTCATTGCGATTACGTGATTGTCACGGGCGGAGGGCCCGGCATTATGGAAGCGGCGAACCGTGGAGCAGCAGACGTTGGAGCAAAGTCGATCGGACTGAATATTACCTTACCGCACGAACAGTATCCGAACCCCTACATCACGCCGCGACTCAGTTTTCAGTTTCGCTATTTCGCCATCAGGAAAATGCACTTCTTAATCCGTGCCAAGGCCCTGGTCGCCTTTCCTGGAGGATTCGGTACTCTCGATGAGCTATTCGAGACGTTGACGCTTCTCCAAACAGGTAAGACAGAAAACGTGATGGTCGTGCTGGTCGGACGGGACTTTTGGGACCGCCTGATCAACTGGCAATGGCTCGTCGAGAATGGGTTCATTGCTCAGCAGGACCTCCGCCTGTTTCACTACGCCGAAACGGCTCAAGAAGCCTGGGATTTGATCGCACGCCATAATGGAGTGTCTTCATCATGAGCCTCTCCTTCCACGGTGCGGTACAGTCCGTCACCGTAAGTCGCCATATGATAATTGAAACACCAGGATTTCGACTGCTGCTGGATTGCGGGCTCTTTCAAGGACCACGTCGAGAAGAGGCACCTCATCGGAATTGCGAATTGGGCTTCGATCAAAAACTGATCGGAACCCTGTTGCTATCCCATGCCCATATTCCTCATGTCGGATCGAGTTACGATGTCTAACGGCACTGTCCGGCCGACAATTACGCTGCTCATCCTGGCCGTTGGTATCTGCACAACCTCGTGCCTGTCCGCCCAAGCCAGTGAGTCGGAAGATTCCCGATCGCGAGCTCGTTCTCTTGGCATCGTTGTCGGCTCCTATCCCCCGGGGCCGCTGAACGCGATCACCGACGTGGCTGGCGTTACCGTGGGCCAGACCACCCGTATCTCCGGAGACGGACCCCTTAAGCCTGGATTTGGTCCCGTACGAACCGGTGTGACAGTCGTCATCCCTCGCGACGATGTCTGGCACAAGAAAGTACCGGCCGGGTCGTTCGTCCTCAATGGAACCGGCGAGATGACGGGGCTTGCCTGGATCAGCGAATCGGGCTTCCTCGAGTATCCGATCGCTTTGACCAATACGTTGAATGTGCCGCGAGTGGCCAACGGGGTGATGAATTGGATGATCGCGCGCTATCCGGAAATCGGTATTACCGACGATACTCTGACGCCCGTGGTCGCCGAATGCGATGATGGGCGACTCAATGACATTCAAGGGCGGCATGTCTCCGAGGCGGATGTTGTACAGGCACTCGACAGCGCCTCCTCCGGAGCCGTGCAGGAAGGAACAGTCGGTGCTGGAACAGGCATGGTGTCCTATGGATTCAAGGGTGGTATCGGAACCTCGTCACGGCGATTGCCAGAGGCAGAAGGGGGGTATACGATTGGTGTGCTCGTCAATGCGAACCACGGGCGACGACCCGAGCTCGTCGTTGGTGGAGTGCCGGTCGGTCGTCTCTATGAGACTCCGTCACCCGTCGCGCAGGGTATTTCACCAGGCCAAAGTGAGGGTTCCATCATCGTTATCATCGCCACCGATGCTCCGCTCGATAGCCGCCAGCTCACGCGATTGGCGAAACGTGCCGCGCTGGGACTGGCACGCACAGGCTCCACCGCGCGCCACGGCAGTGGCGATTTCATGCTGGCTTTTTCCACGGCTAACATCATTCCCCATTATCCCAAAGAGCCGACGTTTCAGCATCTGCACCTGGCCGACACACACCTGAACCCATTGATTATGGCGACGGTTGAAGCCACGGAAGAAGCGATTCTCAACGCACTGACCATGGCCACGACAGTCGTGGGCCGTGACGGTCATCGCATTGAAGCTCTCTCCCTTACCAGACTCCGTACGGTCCTCAATCACTACACCAAGTAACGGGGGAGGATCAGGATGCCGTGAGACGAATATTCTCTCACTTGCAATTCCCTCTCTTGCCTCGCTATCCTCTCGCGACTCTCTTTTGTCTGGAGGATTAATATGGGTGGGTATCAACTCGGTGGTGGTTTGAGTCTGATAACCGTGCTGGGGAAAACGAATGCGTTCGCCGAGTTTTTAGAATCCCGCATGGTTCATGCCTTGGAGACACAAGATCCCGCAGAACTGCACTATCTCCTGGCACAACTCGACGACTACCATTCTTACATGTGGCGCTACTATAACAAGCTGGCGAAGGACCGCCCGGAACGGATGGACCCAGGGGTCTAACGTATCGGCGACCGATTGGCGATAAGTGCATGCTATGACGACTCAATCCACAAGCACGACCACTCCGGCCACGCTTCAGTTTGCGACCGCTCTCTCTCGCAAGACCGATACGGAAGCCGCCACGCGCGACCTCGCAGACGCGATACGGATGCAAATCGGCACAACCCCCATCGATCTGGCATTCGTCTTTTTCTCTACCCACCATGCAACCAAAATCGCCATGATCTCAGCCATGCTCCAGAAGGAACTGCGGGCGAAGGTCTGTCTGGGTTGTTCCGGAGAAGGTGTGATCGCCGGCTCGGAAGAAATTGAAACCTCTGCGGCCCTCACTGTCTGGGTCGCATGCCTTCCTGAGGTCACAGTGACTCCGCTTCAGATTTCCGTGTCTCACCTGCAGGATCAAATCCGCATGCCAGGGTGGCCGGAGCCGGGGCTCGAAGATTCAATCTTTCTTCTCCTCGCTGATCCTTTTTCGACTCCGATGCAAGAAGTCTTGTCTCTCATGACCGACCGATATCCCAACGGCATAGTTGGCGGGGGCCTTGCCGGTGGGGGCCAGGATTCAGGAGAAAATCGACTCCTTCTCAATGACCAGGTCTTTGACGAAGGTGTTGTGGGGGTGCAACTCACGGGACCGATCGCTGTCCGGACCGTGACATCGCAAGGCTGCCGTCCGATCGGCGAACGGTTTGTCGTCACCAGGGCGGAGCAGAACCTCATTTTTGAGCTCGGCGGCGTCTCGGCCTTGAAACGCCTCCAGGACGTCTTTGAATCGCTGGGGGGACCCCAACGTCGCGATGCGCACCGCGCTTTGCATCTGGGAATCGTGATCGATGAGCATGGCAGTCATTTCGAGCGGGGTGACTTCCTGGTTCGGAACCTCATCGGAGCGGATCAGCAGGCTGGAGCCGTCGCGATCGGCGATGTCGTGCAGGAAGGCCAGACCGTGCAGTTCCACCTTCGTGATGCAAAGTCGGCAAGCGACGACTTACACATTCTCTTGGCTGCGGATCGAACGACACACAGAAATCCCCCGCTTGGAGCCCTTCTATTCAGCTGTTGCGGGCGTGGGGAGGGACTCTTTGGCCGACCCCATCACGATAGCGGGGTCGTGCAAGAGCGGCTCGGCCCTATCCCCACGGCAGGTTTTTTTGCTCAAGGTGAGATTGGTCCAGTCGGAGGGCGCAATTTCCTGCACGGCTACACCGCGAGTGTGGTCATTTTTTCCGAGCCTGACTCTCGCAAGGAATGTCAGTGAGAGCCGCACGTGTTGGGAGACCGCAAACAGGGTGTCGACCCTGACATCAGAGAGGTTTCCATTCACACGAGTGACGGTATTCTATTGTCATCGGTCACCGTGGTTGAGTGACTGACGATTAGGAAAGGAACCATCATGCCGTTTCAAGAAGCAGGTGCTGAAGGGAAAGAAGTCACGACGACGACGGGATTGCAGTACGTCGATCTTGCGATCGGCACCGGCGCAACGGCAGAGGCGGGGCAGACCGTCACCGTGCATTACACAGGCTGGCTTGAAAACGGGACCAAGTTCGACAGTTCCGTGGACCGGGGCCAGCCGTTCTCTTTTCCTCTTGGAGCTGGGCGAGTCATCAAAGGATGGGACGAGGGTGTCAAGGGCATGAAAGTGGGTGGAAAGCGAAAGCTGACCATTCCGGCCAAGCTCGGTTA
>DATNCR010000250.1:0-13247 GCA_035607135.1 Nitrospiraceae bacterium | reverse complement strand
GCCAATCCTTCTTCATTTCCGACAATCCGATGATGGTCGAGGGCCTGCTTGAACGATGTCACCGCCTGCTCCCACCGTCCCTCACGAGCTTCTTGCAACGCCAGATTGTTATAGAGAATGCCGAGTGCCCGATCGTCGTTGAGATCGCGCAGCAGATCCAATGCTTCGAGGTAGTAGGGGCGGGCCTTTTCCGGATGGTCGGCGCCGATGTGGAGATTGCCAAGATTGACCAGCGTGTGGGCGATGGCATGCTGATTCCGTTCCGTACGTTGGATCGTGAGGACTTCCCGATAACAGGATTCTGCTTGATCCAGGTCGCCGGATAGGGCGCAGACGTTGCCCAGATTGCCGAGCGAGTCGGAGAGGGCTCGCTGGTCTTCGGCCAGGCGATCACCGGCGACTGCCTGTTCATACGCAACCTTGGCCTGGACCAGTTGCCCGCGGTGGAGAAAAATGCGCGCGCGGTGTTTATCGGCGTCGGCCATACAGGAGGTCTTGAGCGAAATCTGAAAGTTTGCTACCGTGCGGCACGTCACGATGGCTCACACGAACTGCAAGAAATGTGGGAGGGAATATATCTATCACTGTTGTGATGGACCGGTCTGTATGCCCTGCCCGCACTGTGGCTTTGACGAATCAGATCCGGAACCGCTGTCATCTCCCAGCAATCAGCAGACAGCCTCGGAACATTCTTGACTCGGCACTCTCCTCACTAGTCGCCACCCTTCGGTGTGTCTTTTCTGAATTCCACCTGGATCTCGTCTTCCTCGTCCAAGCCAAGTCCTCCACGAAACGACTCCAGGAGCTCAGTCACATAGTCGATGTGTTGCTGGTCTTTTCCTTCACGTGAAGCCAGATAGACCTCCGAGAGCCTCATCCCAGTCTGAAAATGCCGGGCGATCGTTTCTTCCGTCACCTGCTGCCAGGTAATGTAGATGCAGAAGGCTTGAAAGGAATGGGCTTTTGGATAACGAGTGGCAAGAGAGAGCAGCCCCTCATAGGCCTCCCGCGCCGTCGATCCGGCATTGGAAGAAAAGGTGGATTCCAGTTCAACGGCGGTATCCCAGTCGGCACCGAGATCAGTCTCTGATTCTTGAAGCGCCGCTTGCGCGGCAAGGGCTGCGTCGAATTGCATGGGTGACCTCGAATTGTGTTGAGACAGAATACGTGGAGGGTGAAAGGAAGGTCAATGTGCTAAGCAAACCATCCACCACTTCTCACAAGGGAACCGTTGCGGCCTCGTTTACTTTCCTTCATACCGCTCTGTAGACTGCCCATACCGTTTCTATGAGTACAGAAAATCCATCTTCCCCGAGAGTACCTGAATCATCGACAGATCCTGTCGATCAGGTTATCCGCTATCACGTTCAGACGAAGCACCACTTCAGTCGCTATGCTCGTGCGCTTGGCTATTTGGATTGGGCGAATCAGCCCGATCCGTTTCGGCGTTACAAGGGAGCGCAGTTGATCCGGCTCCCATTGCTCAAGCCGGATGAAGAGCCGGTCTCACCGTCTTACGATTCAATGTATCAGCATGGATTGGTTCAAACTCAGCCTGTGACCGTGCGGACTCTTTCCCGATTCTTCGAGTTCGCCCTCGGGTTATCGGCCTGGAAGAAAGCAGGGGAGTCGGAGTGGGCGTTGCGAAGTAATCCGTCGTCCGGCAATTTGCATCCGACGGAAGGCTATGCGGTATTTCCGCAGATTGATGGCCTCGATCTGAAGTCGGGGCTCTATCATTACGCGCCGAAGGAACATGGCTTGGAGTGTCGGGCGGAGTGTTCTGCTGAACAGGTCGCGCTTCTGCTGGCCCCGTTTCCTCCTGCTGCATTTGTGTTTGGACTGACCTCGGTGCATTGGCGTGAAGCCTGGAAATATGGCGAGCGGGCATTTCGATACTGCAACCATGATGTCGGGCATGCGATTGGATCAGCGCGGATCGCAGCGGCGACACTCGGCTGGAATATGGTGTTGGTGGACGGCGTGGCACACAACACCATTGGCATGTTATTGGGCACTGATCGCACCGGCGACTTTTTCGACGTTGAGCCGGAACATCCTGACTGTCTGGCTGTGGTCTGGCCCATTGAGGATGTGAAACGTGAAACCTCAAACGTGAAACGTGAGGAGCTAACAGAGGTTCCGCTGTTTCTTGACTCAGCAGTGGTGAAGGAACTTGTTGGAGGAAAGTGGAACGGAAAGGCCAACCGGTTGAGCGGCGAGCACGGGGTGCATTGGGACATCATTGATGAAGTGGCGGAAGCGAGTTGGAAGACCTCTTGCGAACACGTTTCTGTCTCTCTTCCGAGATCGGTTACGTTTCACGTTTCACCTTTGACGTCTCACGATGTCCCATCCGCCGGCCAGATCATTCGCCAGCGGCGGAGCGCCGTGTCGTTCGATGGCACGACATCAATCTCAGCGGCGACATTTTTCCATATGATGCAGCGGGTGATGCCTCGTTCGGATCTGCCGCAAATGGATCGACCGATGCCGTGGGACGTCTGGCCCCATAAGCCTACGATTCATCTCGTGCTGTTCGTGCACCGCGTCGACGGCCTCACACCAGGTCTGTATGTTCTGGTCCGTGATCCACAGAGGCTGTCGTTCATCCAACAATCCATGAATCCCGAGCTGACCTGGACGTTGGCCCCTGGTTGTCCTGAGGATCTGCCTCTTTACTGGCTGCTTGAAGGCGATGCAAGGAGAGCCGCGGTGCAAGTGAGTTGCCATCAAGATATCGCGGGGGACAGCGCTTTCTCATTAGGAATGCTGGCCGAGTTCGAAGGGTGGTTGCGAAAGGGCGGCGCTTGGTGGTACCCACGTCTATTCTGGGAATCAGGATTGCTGGGGCAGGTCTTGTACCTGGAAGCAGAAGCGGCGGGGGTGCGGGCTACAGGGATCGGATGTTTCTTCGACGATCCGGTGCATGAGATCGTGGGGATCAAGGAGTTTTCGCTTCAGTCGCTCTATCACTTTACGGTAGGTGGGCCGGTTGATGACACAAGATTGATGACGTTGCCCGCCTATCATCATCTTGGGACATAATGTCATATAACATAGGGTTATCAATAGCTTGAGTGTATATCAATCATGTTTAAAATAAAGAAAAAATCCGGTAAGCCGAAGGCCACGATTCTTTACAACGTGGTTGAAGACTATTCTGAATTCGACGCACCGGGAAATGTCACGGTGTGCGCCATGACATATAAAGAAGACCTGACTGCGCATGCCAAGGTTTTATCCGAGAGCTATGACATCCCGCTGGAGACGATGACTATGCTCCTGACCGAGGGCGGGGTCTATGTGTATCCCCAGGTGGGCGGGGTGCTGACGCGGGGGCTGTTTGCCTGTCGAATTGATCCGACCGGAGAGACTCCGAAACAGACCTGGACCTTGGATCTCATGCAGTTTGCCGAGGCGGAGCAATTGGCTCAGGCACGGGGGATGCCGCTTGAAGAAGTTGCGGCATTGGTCTTTCACTGGACGCTGCCGGAAGAGTTACGGACCAAGCTCGAGCAGAAGAATCTTGGGATCGATTACCGCACGTTGGACCACGCAGTCGCCAAGGGCGGCGATATCAAGTACATCGATTTCCGGAAGGATTGGTCCCCACATTTCAAGCGCCTCTGCATCATGCCGGATGGTCGACTTGTTGAGACGGGAGGACTGGAGGAGTTTGCACAGCTCCATGGGATTACGTCGGCTCAGGCCAGGACGTTGGTCGAGCAGGGAGGTACGCTTGAAGTGAACGGCGAGCTCCTGGCTTGTCAGATTGTGAACGGTCAGCCGGCAGTGGCGCGGTTCAGCGCAAAGAATTACAGTAAGGCAAAAGAATTGGCTAAGATCAAGGGCCTGCATGTGATGGATGCGCTCAGCGAAGTAGGCTACAGCGATCCGGTCATGATGCGTGGGCTTGTGCGGAAAGAGCTCAGTGTTCGTCCCTGACCAGAATCCAGAATATTGCGAAGCTGAAGGGGGGCGTTACTTGGCGAGTTCTTGGTTGATGGCTTCGACGAGTTTGTCGAGGTTGAAAGGTTTTTCGAAGACACGGCGAGCGCCAAAGAGTTTTGCGACGTCGAGGAAATTGCGTTCGCCTTGGGCACCGGTCATGGCAATGACTTTCGCATCGAGATATTCCCGCGTCAATTGTAAGGTGGCTTCAAGACCGTCGGTTCCAGGCATCAGAATATCCATGAGGACCAGGTCTACTTTGTTCTGCTGGTAGAGCCTCAAACCCTCTCGGCCATCGCTGGCTTCGAGCACATGGTGTTTGGCCCTCTCAAGGACTTCCTTCAGGAGGTTCCGGATCGATTCTTCGTCATCGATAACAAGAATGGTGGCCATAGTGAGAAAAGTACCTATGAGATCTTTCGATCTTACCTATGTTGGATTCTCCTGTCTAGGGAGAAGTTGAAAGAAGGGGAATCTTGCATGATGCTCGCGAAGGTGCGCAGCGCCTGCTGCTCGCCAGCGGAGAGGATGAAGTGAAAAAGATTCGAAGAGGGGGCGCTGTAGGGTTGACTGGCTCTAGGACATTTGATACAAGAGCGCCCATTGTCTGACAGACTGCAGTGCACTTCTCGGGGTGGTTCTTTGCAGGATCCGGATTCCTGGTCATGGACTCGTCGATCCCTCTTAAAGACGTCTGTTGTCGGGCTTCTTTTGCTCGGTAGCAGGTTGCTCTGTCCTTCCCTTGCGCGTGCGAACGAACTTCCTGATGGGGAACTCACCTTCTTCAACGTGCGCACGAACGAACGACTGCGAGTTCGGTATCGTGATAACGCAGGCAACTACGACCTTATGGCGCTGGATGAGGTGAATCATATTCTGCGTTGCCATCACACAGGAGAAGTGGCCGCCATCGATGTGCGCATGCTCGAGCATGTGAATCTCGTGCAGAACACAGTGGGTGGCGGGAACGAGATCCACGTGATTTCAGGCTATCGGTCGCCCGAGTACAACGCACAGCTTGTGAAACGGAGCCGGCGAGTCGCGCAACACAGCCTACATGTCCAGGGACAGGCGCTCGACTTCTATATTCCCGGTGTCAAGGTTCGCGAGCTTCGTCATGCTGCATTGAAGTTGCGCTATGGTGGGGTGGGGGTCTACCCGCGCGCAAAATTCATCCATCTGGATTGCGGTCCGTTCCGAACCTGGTAGCTCTCTCCTAGCAGGCTGCTGAAAAAGCCCGTCAGCTTCGTTCTCCCCTCGAAAGCATCCTCAACGTAGCCAAGAGGCTACGTCTCCGGTGCTTCCATCGGCTGCGGCCTTGCTGACCGGCTTTTTGAGCAGCCTGCGTGAGCGTTTTGCCGTATGTGCTGGCTAGCCAAGTCCAGACGAGTCAAATCGGTTTTATGTTCCTGCCAAGACTAGATTCGTTTCAGGAACAGCACCGACAACGGTGGGAGTGTCAATTCCAGCGAATGGGGCATGCCGTGGGAGGGGACTGCATTCGTGTGGAGACCTCCTGCATTTCCCATGTTGCTTCCCCCGTAGACCGAGGCATCACTGTTCAAGAGTTCTCGGTAGTAGCCTGAGCTGGGTACGCCGACTCGATAGCCGGAGCGGGGAACCGGGGTGAAGTTACACACACACAATATCTGGTTGTCTTGGTCCTTGGCCTTTCTGAGGAAGAGGATCACGGAATGGGCCGCATCGCAAAAGTCGATCCACTGGAAACCGGTCCAGTCGTGATCGAGTTCGTGTAGTGCCGGTTCCTGGCGGTAGAGCCGGTTCAGGTCTTGCACGAGGCGCTGGAGCCCCGCGTGCGGCTCGAACTCGCAGAGATGCCATTGGATGCTGGTGTCATGGTTCCACTCATACCACTGTCCAAACTCCCCACCCATGAACAGCATTTTCTTGCCGGGATGCCCGTACATGAAGCCATAGAGGGCTCGGAGATTGGCAAAACGTTGCCACTCGTCCCCGGGCATTTTGTCGAGCAGGGCCCGTTTCCCGTGCACCACTTCATCGTGCGAAAGCACCAGCACGAAGTTTTCATTGAAGGCATAGAGGAGCCCAAACGTAATTTGATTCTGATGAAAGGGACGGTGGACGGGCTCGTGGGCGAAGTAATCCAGTATGTCGTGCATCCAACCCATATTCCACTTGAAGGTGAAGCCCAGCCCTCCGGTATAGGTAGGGCGTGACACTCCCGGCCAGGACGTGGATTCTTCGGCGATGGTCATGGCGCCAGGGAAGTGACCATGGACCAGGACATTCAGGTCTTTCAGCAATGTGACGGCGCCGATGTTTTCGCGCCCGCCGAACTGATTGGGAATCCATTCCCCTTCTCTCCGTCCGTAATCGAGATAGAGCATCGAGGCCACGGCATCTACGCGCAAGCCGTCGATATGGTATCGATCCAACCAAAACAGCCCGCTGTTCAGCAGGAAGTTCCGAACCTCGACGCGATCGAAGTTGAAGATGCGGCTATGCCAATCCGGATGGTAGCCGAGCCGCGGGTCGGCATGATCGTAGAGATGCGTCCCGTCAAACTGGGAAAGCCCATGTGGGTCGTCCGGAAAGTGTGCGGGGGTCCAGTCCATCAGCACACCGATTCCCGCCTGATGTGCGGCATCGACGAAGAACATGAAATCTTCGGCAGATCCGTGCCGGCTGGTCACGGCGAAATAGCCGGTGGTCTGATAGCCCCAGGAACCGTCGAACGGGTGCTCGGTAATAGGCAACAGCTCGATATGGGTGTAGCCCATATTCTTCACGTAGGGGATGAGCTTTGCGGCAAGCTCGATATAAGTCAACCAGCGATTTCCTTCTTCAGGGATACGCATCCAGGAGCCGAGATGGACTTCATAAATTGAGAGGGGCGAGGCGAGCGGGTCCTGCTGTGCCCGTGCCGTCATCCAGGACTGGTCCTTCCAGCCGTAGGGTGTGCGTGCGCGAACGATCGAGGCGGTTTTGGGGCGCAGCTCCGATGCGACCGCATAGGGATCGGCTTTGAGAAGGGGTGCCTCATGATGGCGGGACCGGATTTCATACTTGTACAGCGTGCCGTCTGTGAGCTCGGGAATGAAGAGTTCCCAGAGGCCGGTTGCTCCGCGATTTGTCATGGGATGGCGGCGGCCATCCCATTGGTTGAAGTCACCCACGACACTAACTCGCACGGCGTTCGGCGCCCAGACGACAAAATGAACTCCAGCGATATCCTGAACCGTCCTGAGGTGGGCGCCCATGGTTTCATAGGCTTTGAAGAAGGTTCCCTCGGCGAAGAGATGTAACTCAAAGTCGGAGAGAAGTGGTGGGAATGCATAGGGGTCGTACCGTTCCGAGACCTGTCCCGCGTGGTTGGTGATCTGGAGACGATAGGGCTTGGCTCCGAGCGGCCCAGGAACGATCGCTTCGAACAGTCCAGCCTCGTGAAGACGCGCCATGGGAATGGGCGGTCGATTTCGCGCATTGAGGAGTAAGGATACCTTGTTGGCCTCCGGTAGGAAACATCGAATCGCAACAGCAGGGGAACCGTTCTGGGCCATCGGATGAGCCCCAAGAAATGCGAGGGGATCCCAATGATGTCCCTGGACGAGTTGTTCGAGTTGATCGAGCGGCAAGTCTGACATTCGAAGCGAGTCCTCAGTGCATAGGCGTATCGTAAGGGGGGTGAGCAAGGAATGGAAGAGGAAAACGTCCGCACACTGCTAATGCCCGAAGGTCAGCGGGCATCGTCCTCATTCCTGTGCGTTCTGAGATTCGTGATCACCTCATCGAGTCGCTGTTGCTCAGTCTGCCTGATCTGAAAGAAGGCCAGACCAACGATCTGCCCGCTCACCCACTGCACATGAGCCCCGTCAATCATCAGCGGCCACTCCAAGCCCGGCACATGGATACGCAACTCCAATGAAAGACCCGGTGCAATGACGAACGGGATTTTCAGCCGGCATCCGCCCGTGGATAAATCGAGCATGGTGCCTATCCCTTCGGGCTGTGTGGGGCCTGAAACCGTGGTGCGAAATTGCACACGGAAGCGGGGCGTAGCCCGCCGATCCTCGGTCTTCATATCCATAACTGATTGACCCTCAACCTTTCCATCAATGAGGCGTTGGCCAACGCGATTCCATGAATACCGACTTCCTGCTGCGTTATATATATGGCATCAGCTAAGAACTCACGATTGTTGACCCCACAGCAGCCCCTTCTTCTCCAAGTCCAAGAGTACCCTACCGCGCGCGTTTGTGCCAGATCCACGGGCCACCGGGTGTGGGTTCATCCAGAGGGGTCGCTTCGTTGCACGCGCGTCAACGTCTGTCTCTAGCCATCAGCTTTCCGGCGGCACCAATGGTCCAGCCCATTCATCCTTGTGATATCCATACCGCAACGGACCCAGTATCAATCCGGTTGCTCCGGCTTCTCCTTCGTTCACGTTCAGGAAGTGAGGAATTGAGAGCAGACCGCACACTGTCTTTCGGGGAATGGAGACCTACGCTCCTCGGCTGTCAGGTCTGGTGGCTGGTGACGATACGTTACTGGCCTAGATGCTGAATCTTGATCGCTTCGACACAGATGCGGAGCGGAATATTGTCTTGGCTGCGGAATACTTTGATCTGCGCGGTGATCTGCACGCGATCGCCTTCTCGGAGCGGCTCGACCATGCGATTCGCCCGACGGATTGCCACCTCAACTGAACCTGTGTCATCAGTCAACATAAAGGTATGGGCCCCACACTTTCCGCCCAATTCTTGCCGACGTGGCCGTGTGAGTTGGACGATGCCTTGAAGCGTGACGGTCTCGAGGTTCGACGACTCCGCCGTCGAGAGTACGCTGCTAATTGATACCTGCCCGTTGACCTCAGCCGTAGTCATGACCAGCATCAGCACTACCCAGAGCATGATCCACATGAAGGCGCCCTCCCACGTTCACATTCTAGAAGACAAGGACGAGGAACTCCAGGATCACGCGAATTCCTGTTGGCCTCTATTTCAGTTGTGCCACGACCTCATCCATGCCTTGTCATAGTGCGCTTCCAGAACGATCGTCTTCCGCACCAGCCCATCGCGTTCGCTGGTTATGGTCGGACCGTAGAACGTCCGTTCTGTGAAAGAATCGCGGCACGGAGGGTGGGACAAAAGCTCTGAAGGAAGTACTTCGGAAGGGGAATGTATTGGGGGCCGTACTGCAATGGCCGCCATGTCCTATGTATAGTAACTGTGGTTTACTCGACGGACATGGAGCCGCCTGTAGGGCGGTCGGCGCTCATGGGAGGTTCTCGTCTGATTTCCGTTCTAATTGGTGGATGACCTGCTCCAGTCGACCATGTATCTCTTTATCAATCGCCAAGGTTTCCAGCCCGTATTCTTGACCTCGAGCCCAACGCACGATCGCTGTCGACACAACGAAGCTTGGTTGGTCCGGTAAGGTGACGGTCAAGGAACACATTTGACCAACTTGCAAGGGCACATCGCCTGAGAATTTCCACCCATTCACCGAGAAATTCCACAGGGTACCTTTGCCCTGGATAGAACCGGCGTTATAGCTAACGGGGCACTGTACCGGGAAGCGACGGAAGGGCCGAATCGAGAAGGGCATGGGAGCCTCATAATGAGGAAACACTGAGATAATTGAATACACGGTGAATAGTGAAAAACAAGAAGAGTGAAGACTAGGACATCGGTCAGTGACGATGCAACCACCGGTATGCGAGGTCCGTTACCTAGCTGGGGGAAGGTTTGCGCCGAAGAACCAGAACCTCCGTCCCGCACGATCTTGCTCCCCCTCTCAGGAGGACTGCGAACGCGATCCGTCGCGGGCTGAGTTCGCGAGTCGACGCGATCCCTCGCGCCCCGCCTACACTTTCTTCACCTGCTTCGTGATGGGATTTTAAAGAAACCCAGCAATTCAATCGGTTGCGATCAAGCGGTTGATAATAAGTAGAACGGCACGGCTTGTGCCTTTCAATAGGTACGACACACATGATTACTCATCCCTTCAAAAGGATGAAGTTCTCAGGAAGGAGAAACACCATGAGAACTGCAATGTTGATCAATGGTGCGCTGTACGCCTCTTTGATTGGAGTCTTGGCTATGGCATGGGGATGGTTGCAAAGGGAGAATTCTTGAGATGAGGTACCGAGTATCATGATTCTTGTTACCGCCATGTTTGTGCTGACGCTTGTGGGCGTGGCCTTGTATCTGTACATGTCCGGCGCCCTTTCCAGAGCTGGAACGAATGGTCCACACTTTCCGCTAAGAAGCAACTAAACTTTATAGGGAAACCGGAATGGAAGTCCCATTTTCACTCGTCGAGCCAGCCCCGGTCGCAATCGGCTCAGAACCACAGAAACCTGTCACCAAGGTTACTGCAAGATCCTTCGTGATGATGGCGTGCCTCATGGCCCCTGACCTACCGTTAGCTACCGGGGGGACGCTGGCCGTCACGCTCAATGGCCAAGCCGTCGCGACGTATCCTGGGAAGAGATGGAAATTTCCAAGCAGAAGCCTGAGAGGGTAACTGCCGGGTACCGCGAGGGCTGATTCTTCATGAGCTGTCGGTTTCTTGTCTGGTAAACGGAATCCCTCTTCTCCTCCGATCTTACTCTTACTCGTTGCCGCTCCAGACATTCGCCTCCTTTTGCATTTGTTTCTAGCTGTTTCAGCTGCAAACCCTTGTCACGGAACCTTGACCTGTCTGCTACATGTCCGTCCCCCCTTGATGGCACGCTTAATCTGGACTCAGCAAGTCCGTCCTTCATGAGGAGGAATTGTGATGAGGTCTTGGTTGCGAGCCGTCCTCAAGGTCGTAATCATGGCGGCTACGATGTCGTGTGGTGTTCCAGTTCCCAGGCACGACGATTTGCTCTGGGGAGATCAAAGGCAAAGAGAACGGGATATTCGAAAGGACCGACAGGATTTGAATCGCGCGGCCTAATGGCAGCTCAGCACCGGCATTGTTTAGCGTACATATGATTGAATGTCCGAGCCCATGAGTGGTGTTGAACCACACGAATCAGTGCTGCAAAGGAGTTCTTGCTTATGGACAACATCACAAGAACCATAGCTGCAGTATGTTTCAGAGATACAGGACCAGGGCATGATCGATTGGTGCGCCCGGAGGGACTTGAACCCCCAACCCCCAGATCCGTAGTCTGGTGCTCTATCCATTGAGCTACGGGCGCGTGAAGATGCGATTTGGAGATGCGGTCTCCAAGGTATTTGTTTGGGCAAGATCCTCGATGGACGAACCGATTACGAGCACGCTTCTTATACAGGCGATGCAATCGTGGGGTCAAGCTGGCTATGGGTTGAAGATTAGTGCTGAGTAAGGGGATTCGCTGAGATCGGAAAAGTCGTGGTGTGGAGTGGATGATTGCCCGATCGTGTGAACATGCGGAAGGTTAGACCCTTTCCGCATGTTTACCCTTGCAGGAATTCCGATTAGAAGATGCTCTTACTCACTTCGTTAGAGTGTAGACTTTCATTGCCCGCGTTATCGTACGCCGTGATGATGAAGAAGTAGGTGGTCCCAGTCTGTAGCCCGGTCGCAGTATAGCTTGTCGTGCCTTTTGGTATCGTCGCGACAGGTGCGGTGTAGGTACCCGACGATGTCCCTTTATACACCTTGTAGCCCGCCAAATCTGTATCGGTATTGGCATTCCAGGTGAGGCTGGCCGTGCTGGCCACTGTGGCGCTGAGTGTGAAGGATACAGGAATCTGTTGCGGAGTGTTGGTCGATCCGGAAGCCGTGACCGTAATGATCCCGCTATAAGTACCGGCGGTCAACCCTGTCATGTTCACGCTGGCGGTCACGGTTCCGCTGTTGCTGCCGGACACGGGACTGAGGCCCAACCACGCTGCATTGTCCGACGCCGTCCAGGACAAGGTACCGCCACCGGTGTTGGAGATGCTGATGGGCTTAGCCGCAGGGTTCGTACCTCCCACTGTTCCGGTGAACGTGAGGCTGGTCGGGTTAAAACCGATCGTTGCACCGGCGGTGGATGCCGTCATTGTTAGCGTGACCGGCAAGGTTTTAGCTGGAACCCCTGAGGCAGTCACAGTGACGATGCCGTTGTAGGTTCCGGCGGCCGACCCCGCAAGATTCACGGTCGCAGTTATGGTCCCACTGTTAGTGCCGGACATGGGGCTGAGGGTCAACCACGCTGCATTGTCACTGGCTGCCCAGGACAAGGTGCCGCCGCCCACATTTGAAACAACGATGGTTTGAGCAGAAGGATTCGCCCCTCCGACCGTTCCGGCAAAGCCGAGACTCGTCGTGTTGAGCCCAATGGTTGGGGTAGAGGTAGCTGTCGCGAGGGTGAGGGTGACTGGGATGGTCTTGGCCGTCGCGCCAGGTGCGGATATGGTCACAGTCGTTGAATAGGTTCCGGCGGCGAGACCGGTTGCGGTGATGCTTGCTGTGACGGTGCCGCTATTGGTGCCGGATGCTGGTGATAGGATCAACCACGCCGATGTATCGCTGGCTGTCCAGGTTAAGGTACCTCCGCCGGTATTGGAAATACTGAACGTGTTGGGGGCAGGGTTGGCAGCGCCAGCTGTGCCTGAGAAGGTGAGGCTGCTCAGGCTAAGTTGAATTGCCGGTGTCGCAGGGGCTTCTGTGACCGACAGCGTCACCGGGAGGATGGTCCTTCTGATAAACCCACCCTGATTGGTCTCGGTGATTGTGATGTTTGCTGAATACGATCCAGCGGCGAGGCCGGCGGCGGAGGCTCTTACAGACACGATATCTGTTTCTGTGGCAATCGTACCCGATGAAGGCGTGATCGTGATCCAGGGGGCGTTCTCGGTAGCCGTCCACGTTCTCACTCTTGTGCGGCTCGATGAGAGCACGACGGTTTGCGGTGATGGGTCTGTGCCTCCACTGGTAGCCGAAAAGGTGAGGGCACTCGGGCTGACTTGCAAGGCCCATGACGGGCTCACGAAGCCAAGAAGCAGCGCGAACGTCAATACGGTTCCGCAAAGTATGTTGGACATCACCTGTCTACTCGGCACTGTGTGCTGATCATGGCTCATTATTATGAGTCGTTCTGAATGACATGAACCCCTTTCGCTGTACTCTGTTTCACCGGAGAGGGCTCACCGGCGCTGGTTGGGCAGGCATAGAGCAATGCCTGTGCCGGAGCGATTTTCTTTGGCTCAGGAAGCAAACGCCTTGCTGGGATGGAATGAGAGCGGGCTGTAGGCGCAAACACACAGCTGGAGGGATCTCTGGGTAGTCGTAGGCTCGAGCATGCAGAGTCTACAGTCGTTCGACTTGTGCCATCGTCCGGTCAACTACAT
>DATNCR010000207.1:0-3976 GCA_035607135.1 Nitrospiraceae bacterium | reverse complement strand
GTGGACGGGATGCGATAGAGCGGGCCATCGGCGCTCGTTTCCGCAATGGCCGCGCCGCTGGCCTCGTCCGGTTGGTACAGTTTGACGGTCTGATCACCGTCGGTTGTATGGATCACAATTTTCACTTTCGGGGCCGTCAGTGTTTTGGCAAGGGCGTCTCGTTCGGGCCCCGGATCGACTATACCCTGTGCTTTG
Organism: Nitrospiraceae bacterium; assembly: GCA_035607135.1. Classification (GTDB taxonomy): domain Bacteria; phylum Nitrospirota; class Nitrospiria; order Nitrospirales; family Nitrospiraceae; genus Palsa-1315. The sequence continues at coordinate 3,781 of DATNCR010000207.1, read as the reverse complement.
AGATCTTCGAGCCTGAAGAGCAGAGTTCTCACCTCCGTTTGATCGGCCTCGCCTTCAATCGGGTAGCGAAGTTTCCACTTGCTCTTGGGTTTTTCCGCTCCCTGATAGAGCACAATTTCGGTGGTCGGATAGGTGAGACGGATCCGTTCGACGTCGCCTTGTGCCATATGCAAGATATCCTTGCGTCGAAAGGTCATCACGGTCTTATTCACGAAGTCTTTGGGGGCCAAATTGGTGAGCAAGACCTTGCGGTCTGATTCGCGAAGGACATACAGAGTGGAAGAGAGGGGACCGCTATCACCGATAGAGAATGTTTCCCGTGCGGTGCCAGCCACGACGCTGATGGTCGTCACTGGGTTGTCGAGTCCAAAGGGGGTCAGATTGGTCGGATGGTCCTCGACAACGCGGGCCACGGTCCCAGTCACCAAGGCCCTGATCAGATTCTGTACTTCCCGTTGGTCGGCCTCCGTACTGAGGGGTGCCGTCAACACCCAGCCCTTTTCGGGAACCCGAGCGAAGATGAGCTCGTGCCGGTCGGTCTTAATGGTGAGCCCTGAGAGAGTGTCCTGGTGGAAGAGCAACACCTTTTTGTCGGTGGTGTCCTGTCGCTCCTGCGACTCTTTCTGTGGAAGTTCGACGGCATAGAGGTAGAGGCCGAGTCCGGCCAGTACGAATACCATGACGAGTGTGGGCCAGTAACGCATTGATCTAGAGGCGTCGGCGTTTGCGCCAAACCATGATACCAGAGAACAGCATGGTGGCCGGCAGAAGGATGACTTGGAGATAGAGGAGTGCTCGGTCCTGTAAGGGGTTGGGCGTAAACAGGCGAAGCGCGGAATCCCTGGGGACGATCGCCATCATGTCCCGTTCTTCAGCCAGCCAAGCAGCCGTGTGGAGAAAAAAGTCGCTGTTGCCGGGAAAGTTCACGAAGGCATTGGTCGCAAATGTAGAATTGCCGATGACCACAATCGCAGGCCGAGGCTTGCCTTCCTCAGGTGCGACCTTCGGTGTGAGGGCCGCAGCCATCGGCAGGGGCCCCTTAATATCTTCCTGCTCATTGAGGTTCACGACGCGGCCTTTCAGATCGGTTTCCGCCCAGCTATTCGGTGATGTTCTGGCGAGCGGCACATAGTCCCATGCGTTGCCGACCTGTTCATCGAAGGTGATATGCCGCGCCAGGGGAAACAGTACGGCGGCGGAGAGGTCCTGAGTAATCTCATGTTCTGTGAAGGTACGGACGAGCAGGGACGTCAGATCCCCTTGGGCTAATCGATCTTGCAAATCGACTAAGGCTCCGGGGCCGACTCCCAGCCCCCACTGATTGAGCAGAGGATTCAGGTCAGCCTGCGTATCCGGATCGATGAGCAGCAGGAGATGCCCGCCCTTTTCCACATAGTGGTGAATGCGTTCTTGTTCATCGGAAGTCACCGAACGACGGGGCCCGGCCACGACGAGGATGGCGGTGCGATCCGGCACGGCTTCCTCTTTGAGCAAACTGAGGGTACCGACATCGTAGCCCTGCTTGATCAAGATTTCTTTTGCAGCAGACAATCCGGTTCGCTCTCGATCGTCGAGGCTTGGCTCACCGTGTCCTTCGAGAAAGAGCACACGTTTCTTGCTGTCCTGAGACACGCGGATCAATGCCCCTGTCAGTTCCACCTCAGAAGGAGCGGTAACCCGAACCGTATGGCCTGAGCTTTCGAACACGGCCGTATCGGTTCTGGAAATGCCATAGTTTTGGGCGATTTTCGGCTGGCGTTCCGGGTCGATGAATTCCACGGAAATCTTCGGACTGGCTTGCCGATAGCTATCCAGCCGTTCTTTGTAGGCTTGATAACCTGGATCTTTCTCCCTGGTGAACACGGTGATAAGCACCTCGCGCGAAAGACTCCGCAGTACGCGATGGGTCTGCGGGGCGAGTGAGAAATTCTGGTTCTCCGACAGATCCCAACGAATGGAGTGGCTGGCGGCGAGAAAGTTGATGATCGCGAGAATGCCGACGAAGAGGAGGGTCATCAGCAGACTGTTTGCACCCATGCGCGTAGAGCGCCTGGCGGAGAAGGCCTTCAGACTGATGAAATGAACGACGACAAAGAGTATGAGGCAGAAGAGTGCCGATCCTTCCAGGAGGGTGACCAGCCAGAGCCTCTCTGGAGCGAGGCTATAGCCGATCGCTCCGGCGACAGCCAGAACCACTCCGATTACACCAAGTGGAATGGTCTTGAAGTTCATTTCCACCGTGCCGAGTCCACGACTCGGTGAGCCAAAAAGAGCATCAACACCAAACCGCTGAAAAAATACACGAGGTCTTTTGTGTCGACCAGCCCGCGCACGAGATGATCGTAGTGCTCCATAAATGACAGATAGGAGACAGCCTGTCCGATAGCCGTATCGCCGAGCAGTGAGCCTAAGCCGGCGAGGAGCCACAGAACCAGTAACAGACCAATGCTGACAAAGGCCGCGACGATCTGGTTTTCAGTCAGTGCCGAGGCCAGCACGCCGACGGACAGGAAGAGGGCGCCAAGCAAGATGAGCCCAAGGTAGCCGGTCAGCACGGGATACCACTCGAAATCACTGAAGAGGGCAAGGATGAGCGGCATGAAACCGGTCAGTCCCAGTAAACCCAGAAACACGATGAATACACTCATGAACTTGCCGACGACGATTTCGTTGATGCGGATTGGAGAGGTCAGCAAGAATTCAAAGGTGCGGAGTTTGCGCTCTTCGGCAAATAACCGCATTGTCAGGATCGGCAGGATAATCAGGAGGATAAATCGAATGCTGGCAAATAGATTCCGGAAGACCAAATCGTTCAGATTCAGTTGGGCACTCCCCTGCATCTGCGTCAGCTGAATCGCCTGAGCTCCGGCAAAGACTACATAGAGATAGGCGAGCAGTCCCACAATCAGAAGAAACACGGCCCCTACGGCATACACCACGGGCGAGACGAAATACGAACGAAGCTCTTTTGCAATGATCGCTTGAACGGGTGTCATACTGGCTGGCCTGCCGATTCTGTTGAGGCGACCACTGCGTCATGCGCCAGGCCATCCTCGTGTCTGGTTAATTGAAGGAATACGTCTTCCAACGTCATGGAAATGGCCTTCAATTCGAGCAGCCCCCATCCACTGGCGACTGCCAGGCGAGCGACTTCTTCCCGCACGTCCCGTCCCAGCTCGCACTCCAACAGAAAGGTACCGGAGGCCCCGCTCAAGAAGACATTCTGGACCCCTTGCACCGCCTTCAGGCAGCTTTCGGTGTCTGCCGTGGGTGACTTGAGGGTGAGCGAAATCTTTTCGGACTGGCGGAGGCGTGCTGAGAGTTGTTCGGGCGTATCTTCGGCCACGATCCGCCCGCCGCTGATGATCACCACGCGCTGGCACACAGCAGTCGCTTCGGGAAGAATGTGGGTGCTCAGGATGACAGAATGGGACCCGGCCAGATTCTTGATCAACTCCCGAATCTCGATAATCTGTTTCGGATCAAGCCCGACGGTCGGTTCATCCAAGATCAAGACCTGTGGATCGTGCAACAGTGCTTGGGCCAGCCCTACGCGTTGGCGATATCCTCGCGACAGGTTCCCGATGAGCCGGTGTTGTACGGTACCAAGACCAAGCCGTTCGATTTCGCGCTGCATGGATGAAATGAGGGTTTTTCCGCTCAAACCCCGGAGGCGGCCTACGAACTGAAGATACTCAGTGACTGTCAATTCCAGATAGACCGGCGGAGTCTCCGGCAAATAGCCGATCCGGCGCTTCACCTCCATTGACTGGTCCGCACA
>DATNCR010000222.1:0-5993 GCA_035607135.1 Nitrospiraceae bacterium | reverse complement strand
ACAAGCATCCCGGCAAATCGGATCGCGCATCGAGGCAAGGTTGCCATTGAGGACGACTTCCGCAGCCCCGCCGAAGCTCATGGGCAATCAAGGCCGCCCGCGCGCGCAGTATGCGATCCCTGCGCTGAGCTATATGCACGCTAACGCACATTGCTCTTTGTCACGTTGCACATCGTATCCGGTCATACATCGCCCCAATGTGAGAAAACGATGCAGGGCGCGCGAGGAAGTCCCCTGTTCCGCTAGAGCAAATAGGGCTAGGGCTTACCCCAGATCATCGCCAGGAACATGGTGAGCCATATGGCCCCCTTCCGAGTCGATGAAACGGTTGATCTGTTCGAAGTGGGTGGCAACACACTCCCGACATGCGGTACGAAGTGGCATCGATAGAGAAGCGCGCGGGTATTAATGGAGTAACCTGCTAGGTTCGACTAACTGCCATGGCGCCGCGATGAGAATAATCTGCAAGAACGAGGGGTGTCACACCGTCTTGCGCGCGGACACCACCTTGGGGCCGATGCCGGGCGAACCATATCTCGAAGGAGGCCGCGGCAAAACGTTCCTGAAATGTCCGAACTGCGAGCATATAAATGAGCTTGATGAGCAATCCAGAACTGAGGGCGCCCCAAGACAAACGCGCGGCTCGAGAATGGATAGGGAGAAATTACTGAGTGAGGCACCGACGTCACAAGAATTGCTTGGTGGGCCGGACTCTCGCAGGAAGGAATTGGCAGAACAATATGTCGCCGCCGTACTGGACGCTTTGGAAGCGGATAACAGTGAACCCGATATTTGGGAGGCGATGTACCTCAATCTCGCCATCGGCGATATCATCATGAGGAAGTATGTTTTTTCGATAAACAAAACCACGCGCGCACTAACGTCGCCTAGTGAGCGTGCGGAACTTCTTCGGCAGCCGGCAAAAAAACGCTCTCTAAGGGACCTTCGACATTATCTGCTGACGCGGGGATGGCCGAGTTGAATAACTAGCCGATTGCTCGCAGGCCGCATCTCGCCGAAGTGAGTCTACCCAGCGACGAAATGTCGCGTGGCGTTGAATCCTGCCCATTCCGCGCAGCCATTCTCGGTGGTTGCATGCGTATCTCGCAAGTAAACGATCGAATCGGATGTCCGCATCGAGATCATGTTTCGCATCGAGGACAGATCCCGTAGCGCCACCTAAGCCCACGGTGCCCTGGTTGATAGTCCATGGCGAGAACCATCGAATTAAAGGGCAAATTGCCCATTCGCCAAGAATCTCAATAACCCTTTCAACCTTCCGCGATCCATGTCGCCCACATCGTAAGGCAGGATAGAATATGTTCCTGATCGTTCTAACTTATCGTTGACCGTATTTCGACACGGTCCACCATTGAGCTAGGCCATGACCATAGACGAAGAGTATGCGAAGTCCTTGCGCCACGCGGTGGAATACGTTTACGTCGTGGCCGCCCGGCGGGGATTGGACACGAGCAAACTTTCAGCGGAAATCGACCCTGGCCGCAATCCCGGAATTTACCCGGAGCATGTCCTGACCATTTCCGTTCGGGGTACTCCTCTTCTGGTAACGGCAGAAAGCATTCCCCACGATTGGATTACTATCGGCACAGGCTTCATCGATACTCGTTTCTCGCAGCGGATCGCTTTTCTGCTGTCCGAGTTGGAAAAGGAATGGGTGCGGTAGTCCGTCAGGGAAAATTCGAGCTATTCAAACGCTAGCGTTATTTGATCTGGCTTCCCAACGAGCGCGTGTGTTCCGTTCAGGGGCTTCCGCGCCTCCGTGATTTCTCGCCGTCTCCACAACGGCTACAAGTCATCGACCTCTAATCAAGACTGGCGGTGAGAGGAGCGGTTATTCCGTGCTGGCCTGGTTCGGATGGGTCTTTTGCGAAGTCTGAATAGCGTTCTGGCGCAGTATGTGCGGTAACCCACGGTGACCAAGGCAATGACTCGATATGTTATGAGCTCATTGTGACAAGCCCTGGCGTCGACTCACAGGAGGAACTGTCATATGAACCGCGGTCTGTTTGGGACATCGGCGATCGCTTCTCTTTAAGCTCATCGCGAGGGACACAGTGCAAAAACTCGACGGCATTTTCGACAACCCGGATACGATGGAGCGGGAATCCTGGACCAAAGGCAGGCTGGCTGGCCGTTGGCCTGTAATACGGTGCGGAAACCTTACGCAGACCACGCCGCTGTGGGAACGCGATATGCTCGAAAAGCCTTGGGGTTCGTACCCGCCCACTCCGCGATCCGTCTGAACCACAGTTCTTTTCGATCCTAGGGCATGCGATTTTGGTTCTGGGGAAAAGAGCAGCGAACCCTTTCCTGGCTAACTCCGGGGGAGCCAGAAGTGCTTTCGCAGAGCGTCGGCCTGAGAGCTAACAACCGCTACCGCTTCCCTCAATTCCATTTCAGTAGTACCAAAAAACCTCACCCAATACCGCCGCTCCCAGTCTTCATCAAGGTTGATCTTGTCGCTATCAGATGAACCTTTCGTTGTGAAATCGTCTCCCATGAATATCCTACAAGTGATGCAGTGAATCGCCAGGACTATCGCGCCGACAACTTTGCTCCAGAACCCCAGTATCGGGCTGCGACACTGGTATTTTCAATCAGGCAAAGGCCCGATGCTAGACAGCCATTGGTTGTAGCGCCGAAATCCCCATATTCAATCCGAAGCAATTCAGCGAGAGGTTCGTAACATGGCGAGAGGTTGGAAAATCATCGAACTGCCGACGGGAAAATGGTGCTGGGAGCGCCTGATCTCGGGTAGATCCACAGCAGTCCTTGGTCCGTTCAACAGCCGGGAAGAATGCGAAAAAAGTGCCCGGAACACTGGATTGATACAGGAAGATCTGGAAAGACGAGCGATGTCGGCTTGGGATAGCAAGAGCGACCGCACAGGTTTGAATCTGGGAAGGAGGGCTCGGCCTCGCAATGATAGCGACCGGAGGCAATCGCCGTGACTAAGGCGGTGGATTCGACAGGACGATGAATCGTGAAAAACTCGTTGTTCTCCTGTGCTTCTTGTGCGCATCCTGTGCGTATGAACTCGGTTCGGTTCGGCCGAGAGCCGGGGTTTCAAGCGAGGATAGTAGTTACGACACGATGATCTGTGACCGCACAGCGAGGAATCACGCAGGCGCTGAAGCAGCAGAATGGATACCGTTCGCCGGGCGCTCGGTCGCGAAACGTATTCGTCGGGAGGAATTCAAGAATTGCCTGGAGGCCAAGGGCTACGAAGTGATTCCGCCCAAGTGAGTTCAATCCGCCTGCAAACGGGGTTCAAACTCCCTATCCCGCCTCGCGTCGGTTCCGGATTGGCCCTGCGCAGCTTTTCCTGAATATCGCCTCAGTTTTTTCAGGAGCCTCCAGTAGGCGCGCAGCACCAAGCGGATCCGCAGGAAACTTTCTGAAGTGTCGGATCTCCTACGACCGCCCCGCTCGTCCTTTGCCGGATGACGGGGTTTTTTCAACCCCCTTGGTTTCTTCTGTGCGCCGAAACCAAGGGGCTTTTTATTGGCCCCTCGCATACGATCGCAATAGGCTGCTATTGTTTTGATACGCTTCAGCGACTACCGTTTCAACCATCTGCACAAAAGGCTTCTTCGTGGTTCCATGGTCGTTTTCGTCCGTTGGGAGATCTCGCTGAACTCGGACCTATGAGCGTGCGCAACTGCACCGCCAATATTCTGTCGCGTTACCCCAAGTCTCGCGTCGCCCGCGACCTGGAGAGCCGCCCTTGATCCTATTTCTCGAGTGAGCGAGGTGTGGCGCCCACCGCAATCGTGGTACCGAGTCCGGCGTAGAAATAATGGTCACCATAGGCTCGCTTGAACGCAACGAAGGTGGGTTCGCCCGTACAATGGCCCGGCGCCACGTATTCAACACCCCACTTGGTTTGTAGTGTTGCAACGATCCTCTCGATCTCTTCGTCCTTGGCCACCACCAAATGAAACCCCCCGGCGACGAGATGCATGCGCGGGTTGATCGAGGTGGCTACCTCCACGATCTTATCGATTCCCGGATGCGAGCAACCGACAACCAGAACGATACCCTCTGGCGTATTGATGGCAAGGGACAACTCGCGCAGCTCCAGCGTGCTGGGCTTGTCCGATACCAGTGCGATGAGATGTATGCCGGGAGCGATTTCCGTCGTCTTCTCGATCAATTCAAAGTTGGCGCGAGGCCAGGCACTGCCAAACTTCATCACGGACGGAGGCGTACCGTCGTAGTAGCGTTGCTCCGCCGCCAATGATTCGTCCTTGCGGTAGAAGCTGCCGGGCAGTGTAAAGCCATACACCCCGAAGTTCTCTTTCGGGGCGTAGATCTTGACCATGGGATTAATGCTCAGCAGGTACTCCATACCACCCATATGGTCGCCATGCCGATGGGACAAGACCGCAAAATCGAGTTTCGACAAATCTACGCCCTTCGCTTTGGCATTCTTGGCCAGGATGTCAGGGTCGTCACCGGTGTCAAACAGAATGCGCCTGCCGCCGTACTCAATGAACGCGGCGAAGCCCCAATCTTTTTCCATCGCCGATGGCTTGCCGAAGGCGTCATACAGAATGGTGATCTGTACCGTTGACGGATTGGCACCTGCTGCCAGCGAAGGCAACAGCACGCCCAACCCTGCAAGCAGGCATATTGCCCTGACGTAGAGGGCAAACCGGGCTTTGGTTTTCATTTGTGCTCCTCGTGCAAAGTCTACACGGGCTCAGGGTAACGCGAGTCCAGCCAAATCCCGACACGGTTTTCCCGTTCGGTGAATGGTACGAGCATCAAGCGAGAAAAACCGGATGCAATACCGTGGGCTGGCTCTGCAATGGTCTTCGTCAGCCGTGCGCCGAGATGCTATCAGGCCGCGCTGTTTGGGGTGTGGTGGAGTGGAAGAAATACGATCATTCGGGGATCATGGCGGCCGCACACAACTCCCGTTCCGCATCGAGTCCAACACCTCAAAGAATATGAATGTCGGCCCTGCTCAGGTTGCGGACAGCAAAATAGTGACTTGCTCCTATAGTTTCATGCGATAGACCAAATACCTCCTCACGTCTTCAGCGAACGGACCGACGGTTGCGACTGCTTCCTTCAACTCTTCGTCAGTGACGTCGAAGCGTCTGGCCCAATAGCTGCGCTCCCAACGTTCATCAAGATTTACCCTCTTGCTATCCGATGGGTTCTTCTCGGAGAAATCATCTCCTATTACGGCCTCCTGTCAGGTCTATCTGTGAGCAGTAGACCGGCAGGAACGGTGGAAGGTTCTCGCGACCGTCGTTTTGACATTCCTTCCCGACTAGCGTTAGCTAAGGCTCTGAGGCTGACGGAACGGAACAGTTCCCGGGCCTAAACGCAAACAAGAGGCGGATTCGCAAGCGCCCAGACGCACCCAAGGGAGGGGCAATGAAGAAGACTCCGTCTTGCTCAAGACATCGTTCGACCAATCGGCCACTAAAAGCAAGAGACTGCTCGCGCCAGTAATACGGACGGTCAAGACCCATCTAATAACTCTTGTAGTTTCGATGTCCTTGCCGCAATCCTCGCTTCTCTATGCGGCCGACGAATCCCAATGACGCGCTCAGACCGCCAGCCATCTGAGCATCGGCACGATCACCCGCTTGTTGGTTGCACCAAAAACGATTGGACAGATTGATGCGGCGGAAACGCGTCACCAAAGCCGAAAAAAAAGGGTGCCCAAAGGCACCCTCCTCCACAAGCGGTCGGGATGTAGTCGCACCCCAACTGCATTCACAACCATCAAGAGCTCGTTTCGAACTTGGCGGGTGGCCGCTACCCGCACAGGTTCACGATTTGTTTTTCTAAACTTAAAGAAACGGCATTACGTGCCAGTCGCGAATCCGCTGGCGGTAGTGGCCTGACGGCATGAACCCGGCAAGTACTTGCTGATGTCCGTGGCGCCGTTGAGCGTCGTATCCGGACCGCAGTCCCACGCCGCAATCGCCGATCCAGCGGTGATCTTGGTG